>CACZTH010000010.1 GCA_902784035.1 uncultured Eubacteriales bacterium | reverse complement strand
TGGGCTGGGCAGGATCTGTAATGTCATAGATCATGACGCCGCTGGTCCGCTCCAGACCGACGAAGGCGTAGGTATGTCCCTTCACCTCGCCGATGGTGACGGATTCAGCCTCGGGGCCCTTCTTACCGGACCGGTCCTCGATCTCAACGGTGTCATTCGAGCAGTTGAAGTGGGCGGGAACCTTCGCGGCGGTGATCTTCTCGAAGTCGCTGGCGCTGTCATAGACCTCTTCCAGGCCGCTGCCCGTGACCTTGAAAATGGTGAAGGACCGGCCGCCGAAGACGTAATCATTCCCGGCGGGCAGGCCGTCGTACTGGGAAGCATCGAACCAGGGGACCTTGCCGCCGGTTTTAATGCCATTCACGGGGGAGGTCTTCGACTTGATCTCATTGGTATCGGCTTCCGTGGAAACCGGCCACGCCCGGCTGTCGCCCTCATTGGCGGTCAGCAGATAGGTGGTGCCGCCGATGGAAGCGGCGGCGATGCCGTCGGGCATCCGGATGCCCCGGATTTTCTCATAGGTCTGGGGAGCGTATTTCGCGTCGCCTTTGTTCAGATCCACAGGAACCTTCGAGTAGTCCTCCAGGCCCACTGGGTAGATGCCGGTGAAACTGCCGGCGGCGATGTCCAGGACAGCGATGGCGTTGGCCTCCTGGAGGGAGACATAGGCGGTGCCGCCGGCCACAGCGATATATTCAGGTTCCAGGTCCGCGGAGGGAACGGTTCCCTTCTTCAGGACCACGCCGGCGGAAGCAAGCTTGGCTCTCTGGCTGTCAAAGGCATCGAAGCCGACGGTCCTGGCGCTGAAGTCTTTCGGGTCGGCGATGGTGACGCTGCCCTTCGGGTCCACGGCGCCGGCGGCGGAATAGCCCTGACGGGGCTCGCCCTCATCCGCGGTCAGGACCTTCGTCCCGTCTTCGGTAAATACGACATTATCCGGCTGAACGCCAGTCCTGGCCAGACCTTTCAGGGTCAGAGACCCATCCGCGGCGCAGGCGAAGAAGGCCACTCTGCCGGTCTTCTTATAGTCCTCGTCCTGGAGGGCAACGGCGACGGTCTTCCCGTCCGGGGAGACCGCGACAGAGGTCATGTCGCCATAGGTGAAGGTCTTATCAGCGCCAGCCACCAGGTCGGCCACCTTGATCTCTTTTCCCTTCAGGTCCTGGACCTTTTCCCCGTTCTGAAGAGCCGTCATGTCGATGGCGTCCAGGACGCCCTTCACGCCATTCACGGAGTAGGCGTACTGATTGGTCTTATTATAGGCCGTGATCTCGGCGGACCCGCCGTCGGCGCTGTAGGCGCCGGCGTTGAACCGGCTGGAAAGCTCCGCCTTCAGCTCAGCGGTGTCATTATCCATGCCGTAGTATTTCTTTCCGGTCGTCTTCCCCGGAGTGAAGGTGGGCTTAGGCGGCTCCACCGGCTCGGCGGGCGCGGTGCCCACGTGGGGGCCGTTCGCGGCGGACACGGCCTTACTGTAATTGACCTCCGCGAAATCCACGGAATTCTTATCCGTGTCCGCGAAATTCTTCCTGCGGATAGCTTTCTTCTTAGACTGGATGGCGGAATAGGCGCCTTCATAGGCGGGCGGGATCTGGTTCGAGGAAGCGTCATTCCCCTGAACCGCGGCCAGATCGATCAGAGCGGCAGGCCTGGTATAGCCGGCCCGGGTCACATCGCCTGACACATCGCCGCCCAGCTTGTCATTGCTCTTCACCAGGGCGACGGAAATGCCCTTATTATGGATCATCATGTCCCATTCCTGGTTCCCCGCGGGGACCTTATAGGAGCCGGAGGGTTTCGCCACAGCCTTACAGCGGACCAGGTAATAGTCCTTCTTCGCGATGGTTCCGGTCAGGGGGAGGACAGCCCAGTCATTCTTCTGGTTGCCGCTGGCGCTGGACTTATACTGGAGGGTCCAGCCCTTCAGGCTGATGTCCTGATCCGTAGGGTTGTAGAGCTCGATGAAGCTGTGGCTGGCATAGCCATCGTTAGAGCCGCCGTAGACCTGGTTGATGATCACCTGGTTCCCGGTCGTATCCGCGTGAACGAGGCACACGGACAGGAGGACCAGGAGGGCAACCATGGCCAGCCAGACTGAAGCAGGCATGTGCTTATTCTGACGCATCTCAGTTTCCTTTCTTCACATTTTTTACAGGAACCCGGCGCGCCGGATCGTCCCTGGTCCGGATCGCTCCGAACATATAAAAAACTCCAACACCATTCTATTAGAATGGCATCGGAGTAGCTATTTCATGAAGATTAACTTTCTGTAAAAAGTGCGGAAAGTCCCTGCCCCCGTCAGACTTCCGGCTGATCCCCGCCCGATGAGGAAGACGCCTCCTGCGCATCCTGATCTTCCAGGTCGTCTGGCCCCGGGACAGACCCGTTTCCGCCCAGGACAGGCTCGCCACGCTGGGCCCTGATGATGGCGCCGCAGATGGGCCGGATATACTTCTGGTCCACCAGGTCACAGCCGTCGTCGATGTACCCCTTCAGGGTATTCCCGAAGGCGCTGCTGCCGCCGCCGTTTTCCAGCATCTTCCGGGTGATGGCCATCAGCCGCTTGTCCAGTCCCTTCACAGCGGAGGGGTCATAAGCGCCCGGCAGGTACCAGCAGGGGATGTCTTCCATCTTCTTCGTGAAGTTGATGGAATTGGCCTGCTTCCGGTTGGCTTCCTCCTGGACGCTGATGCCCACGGCGAAGCAGAGGATCAGCTTATCCCGGAAAACATTCCTGATCCCCTTCCGGATGAAATCGATTCCCTGGATACCGCCGCCATAGATGCCGCCCCCGAAGACAATGATCTCATAATCCTGAAGGTCCTTCCTCCGGATGTCATGGCCGTTAAACAGGTCCGCGCCCGTCTCCCTGGCGATCCAGCCGGCGTATTTCGCCGTGGCGCCATGCTTGGAGAAATATACTACTGCTGTTTTCTTCATAAATCCGCTCTCTCAGATGAAATGCGATGGGACAGGCCCGGCCATCCGGTCGACCCTGAACCTTCTCAGTCGGCTGCCGCGCCGGCCGTCCCGCTGTATTTCCATTCCTGACCGACCGCCTCGGTTATTTCGCCAGGATCCCGATCAGGTTGACCATATCACGGTCAATCTCCCGGGTCTGTTCCATGGCTTCAGCCAGGTCGAAGGCCTCGATCCTGCCCGCCACCGTCCCGATGGCCTTGCTGGTGGACCCGTTCTTCAGGAGCTCGACGGCCTTCGCCCCGCAGAGGGTGGCCAGGAGCCGGTCCCGCATGGTCGGCGACCCGCCCCGCTGCAGGTAGGACAGGACCACCAGCCGGGTCTCCCGTCCGGTCTTCCGCTCGATCTCCTCCTTCAGCTCCTGGGAAGAGATGTCCACGCCTTCGGCTTTAATGATGATATTATGCTGCTTGCCCCGGTTCATGCTGAGGACGATCCGCCGGCAGAGATCGTTGACGTCATAGGGGAGCTCAGGGATCAGGACGTCTTCCGCCCCGCCGGTCAGCCCCGCGTAGACAGCGATGTCGCCGCAGTGCCGGCCCATGACCTCCACGATGACCGCCCGGTCATGGGCGCTGGAGGTATCCCGGAGCTTGGAGATGGCGTCCAGGACTGTGGTCACAGCCGTGTCGAAGCCGATGGTGAAGTCTGTATAGGCCAGGTCGTTGTCGATGGTACCGGGCAGGCCCATGACAGTGACCCCCCGCTTGGAGAGCTCCAGGGCACCGTGAAGGGATCCGTCGCCGCCGATGACGACCAGTCCATTGATCCCGAAGGTATCCAGAACCTCCGCGGCCCTGTCCAGCCCCTCTTCTGTCTGGAAGCGGCGGCTCCTGGCTGTCTTCAGGATGGTGCCGCCCCGCTGCAGGATGTCGCCCACGTCGTTCCTGTCCAGCTGGGTGATCTCTCCCTCCAGAAGGCCCTCATAGCCCCTGTGGATGCCATAGACCTCCATGCCCGCCTCGATGCCGCTCCTGACCACGGCCCGGATGGCAGCGTTCATCCCCGGGGAATCTCCGCCGCTGGTAAGTACACCGATCCTCTTCATTTCTTCTCACACTCCCGTCTCTTCTCCAACCATTCGATGATATATTATTCTACGACAATACGCCGCCTGGTTCAAACCGTTTTCATCTTCACGTTCTCTTCGCCCACCAGGTTGACCAGGGCCGTCCGCAGGTGTCCGGAAGGGGCCGCCCCCTTCCCCGCCGCTGTCCGGATGGTTTTTCCGGACGGCAGGTAGATGAGCGCGCAGGTGTCTCCCGGATAGGCCGCCAGGAGACGGCCGATCGCCGCGGCCAGAGCCCGTTCATCAGTCCCCACCGGGATACGGACCTTAATCAGGTCTTCGCCGGCCTTCGGCGCCGCGCCATGAGGCAGGGGCCGGGGTTCCCGAGGAGCCGGGGCGGCCTCCGGAGCGGGCGCTGCCCCGGGGCCAGCAGCTTCGTCCCCGGGATAGGGGATGGTGGGCGGGACGAAATCATCCCGCCGGCCGTTCCAGCCGCCAGACCGTCCAGCGCGGCCGCCTTTGTCCTCCGCCCTCAGGCTGCCCGCCTCCTCCAGGGGAACGATCCGGTCGGCCAGGACCTTCGGGTCTTCGTCCTCCCGGCAGCTCAGCTTTCCGGACACGGCCAGGACCCTGTCTTCGTCCAGGAGGGCGTGGCATTCCTCGAAGATCCTCGGGAAAACGATGACCTCCATGGTCCCGTACAGGTCCTCCAGCTGAACGAAGGCCATCTGCTGGTTCTTCTTCGTCAGGATGACCCGCTTGGAATCCACCATGCCGCAGGCGATGACCCCCATCCCGTCGCTGAGGTCTCCCCTGCCGGACATCCCCATATCGTAGCCCATCTCCTGGATGACCCCATCCTCTTCCCCGTTCTCCCGGCTGCCCAGGGCGGCCAGGTCCTGGCTGGTTACAGTGGCGGTACGCTCGATCGCGGCGGCGTCCTCATCCAGGGGGTGACCGGACAGGTAAATGCCCAGCATCTCTTTCTCCATCGCCAGGCGGGTCCGCTTGTCGAAGTCCGCGACCTTCGGCAGCCGGGCAGTCACATCGCCGGCGTTCATCTCCTCGCTGGCGGTCTGGAACAGGGAGATCTGACCAGCCACGTTTTTCCGGGCGTCGTTCTGGGCCGCGTTCATCAGGTCCTCGTAAATCGCCAGCATGGCGGCCCGGTTGTCATTCAGACTGTCCAGGGCGCCGGCCCGGATCAGGCTCTCCACGGCCTTTTTGTTCACGACGCTCACGTCCAGCCCGTCAATGAACTGGAAAATATCCGCCGGCTTTCCCTTCTTCTCCCGCTCGCGAATGATCTCCTCGATGGCGTTTTCTCCCACGTTTTTCACGCCCAGAAGACCGAAGCGGATCTTCCCTTCCCGCACAGTGAACTTGACCATGCTTTCGTTCACGTCCGGGGGCAGGATCTGAACGCCCTGCGCCTGGCAGTCCCGGATATAACGGGCGATCTGGCCGCTGTCCCCCATGACGGAGGACATGAGGGCTGCCATGAATTCCGTGGGATAGTAGCGCTTCAGATAGCCGGTCTCATAGGCCAGGACCGCGTAGGCCGCGGCGTGGGACTTATTGAAGGCGTACTCGGCGAAGGATTCCATGTCGCTGAAGATCTTCTCGGCGGCGGCCTCCGGGATCCCATTCCGCACGCAGCCGGGGATCTCCACGGTCCCGTCCTCAGCCGTTTTCCCGTGAATGAAATATTCCTTCTCCTCCAGCATGACGGCCCGCTTCTTCTTCGACATGGCCCGGCGGACCAGGTCAGACCGGCCGTAGCTGTAGCCGGCCAGGTCCCGGACGATCTGCATGACCTGCTCCTGGTAAATGATGCAGCCATAGGTCACGTCCAGGATGGGCGCCAGGTGGGGATCCACATAGGAGATCTGCGAGGGGTCCTTCTTATTCCGGATATAGGTCGGGATGGAGTCCATGGGGCCCGGCCGATACAGGGCGATGCCAGCCACCACATCCTCGAAGCAGGAGGGCTGAAGCTCCTTCATGAAGCTGGTCATGCCGGAACTCTCCAGCTGGAAGACCCCGTCCGTGTTCCCCTGGGCGATCATCTGATAAACGGCGGGATCATCGTAGCCCATCCGCGCGAAATCGATAGACCTGCCTGTGTCCTCCCGGATCATAGCCAGGGCGTCCCGGATCACCGTCAGGTTCCGGAGGCCCAGAAAATCCATCTTCAGAAGGCCCAGCTCCTCGATGGTGGTCATGTTGAACTGGGTGGCGATCCCCTTATCCGAAGCGTAGAGGGGCACATACTCATCCACCGGCAGCCGGGAAATCACGACCCCGGCCGCGTGGGTGGAGGCGTGGCGGGGCATGCCCTCCAGGGCCCGGGAGGTATCCACCACCCGCCGGACCTGGGGTTCCTCGTCATACATCTTCTTCAGGTCCGGGCTGACTTCCAGGGCCCGGTCCAGGGTCATGTTCAGGCCGAAGGGGACCGCCTTCGCGATCCGGTCCGTATCGGCGTAGCTCAGTTCCAGGGCCCGGCCCACATCCCGGATGACGGCCTTGGCCTTCAGGGTCCCGAAGGTGATGATCTGGGACACATGATCGGCCCCGTATTTTCTTTTTACATAATCGATCACCTCGCCCCGCCGCTCGATGCAGAAGTCCACGTCGATATCCGGCATGCTGACCCTTTCCGGGTTCAGGAAGCGCTCGAAGATCAGGTTGTATCGGATGGGATCGATGTCGGTGATCCGGAGACAGTAGGCCACCAGGCTGCCCGCCGCGGACCCCCGCCCTGGCCCCACCATGATCTCCTGCTCCTTGGCGAAGTTGATGAAGTCCCAGACGATGAGGAAATATTCCACATACCCCATGGACTCGATGACCGAGAGCTCATAATGAAGCCGCTTCTCCAGCGCCTCCATCTCCGCCGGCTCCCGGTCGTACCGCTCCCGGAGCCCCTTCTCGCAGAGGTCCCGGAGGTACTGGCCGTTCGTTGTCCCCTCAGGCGGGATGAACTCCGGCAGGTGGTATTCCCCGAAGGTGAAGGTCACCTGGCACCGGTCCGCGATCTTCTGGGTGTTGTCGCAGGCCTCCGGGACGGCCGAGAAGACGGCCCGCATCTCCTCCTCGCTCTTCAGGTAGAACTGGTCGTTGGCGAAGCGGATCCGGTGGGGATCGTTGACGCTGGTGGCCGTCTGAATGGCCAGGAGCACATCATGGGCCTCCGCGTCGCCCCGCTCGATATAATGGCAGTCGTTGGTGGCGGCCAGGGGGATCCCCAGCTCCCGAGACAGCTGGACCAGGCTGGGGTTGATGAAAGCCTCCTCCTCCAGCCCCTGGTCCTGGATCTCCAGGAAGAAATTCTCCTCCCCGAAAATCTCCCGCATCTCGATGGCTTCCCGGCGGGCCCCGTCATAATCCCGGCTGACCAGGCAGTGCTGGATCTTCCCGGCCAGGCAGCCCGACAGACAAATGATCCCCTCACTATGCGCCCGGAGGACCTCCTTATCCACCCTGGGTTTATAGTAATAGCCCTGCGTGAAGCCTAAGGAGACAATCTTAATCAGGTTGTGGTAGCCTTCATTATTCTCCGCCAGAAGGATCAGGTGGCTGTAGGCCCGGTCCTTCTCCGGGTCCTTATCGGTCATCCGCCGGGCGGCCAGGTAGACCTCGCAGCCGATGACCGGATGGATCCCCTGTTTCAGGCATTCCTTATAAAAATCCACGACGCCGAACATGACGCCGTGGTCCGTGATGGCCAGAGAATCCATCCCCAGCTCCCTGGCCCGGGCCACGACCTTCTGGATCCGGCAGGCACCGTCCAGGAGGCTGTATTCGGTATGAACATGGAGATGCGTGAACGCCATCGTTACCTCGCTTGCTTTCTTTCGCGGACAAAGGCCGCCCGGCGGACGGCCTGTAAAGGAAGAATCCGTTCAGCCGCCGGCCCCTCTCGCCGGCCCGCGGCCATTCCCGGATGCGGGGCTCATCCCGCGGGCCCGCGGATTTCCCCCGCCGGCAGCCGGCCTCAGGCCTCCTGATCCAGGCGGGCCTGGATCCTGGCCCGGGTCCTCTCTTCTCCCATGATCTGCTGAATGGTCCATACATCCGGGGACTGGGCTCTTCCCATGAGGGCGATCCGGATGACGGTGGACACATGGCCCACATGACCCTTATATTCCTCCGGATGCTTCTTAAAGTCCTTCGGCTTGGCCGCGTAGCCCAGGTCCACCGCGATCTGGCGGATCTTCCCGAACCATTCGCCGCTGTCATCGCTGTGGTCGTAGGAAGCCAGATAGCGGCTCAGGATTTCCCGCGCGTCAGCGGCCGCCTCTTCCGGCATCGGGTCCTCCGGCTGGAAAAGGTCATCGAAGAAGTAGCTGATGAACCGGATGATCTGCCGGGCGTAGACCAGGTCCTTCCGGGGCTTCTTATCATGCCGTCCCAGATCCAGGATCTTCACCAGATAATCCCGGTCATCGAACAGATGACTGTACTCCGGGGCGTAATCCCGGCTCCAGTCCTTCAGGAACTCATACAGGTCTTCCGCCGGAATCCGGAGGAGGACGTCCTTACTGATGTCGTTCAGCTTGTTCAGGTCGAAGAGAGCGCCGGAAGAGGACATCTTCCCGGTCGTAAAGGGGAAATCCTCGGCCGGGGCGTCAGGATTGGCCGCCCGCCATTCCTCATAATTCGAGTTCAGGATGGTCAGCAGGTACTCCCTGACCGCCTCCGGGTGGTAGCCCTGGGACCGGTAGTAGGTCAGGGACAGCTCCGGGTCCTTCCGCTTGGACAGCTTCCGTTTCTTCCCTGTCTCCTCATCGATCTTCATGAGCTGGGCCGTATGGCAGTAGACCGGCAGGTCCCAGCCCAGCTTCTCGAAAAGCTCCACGTGGATCGGCAGGGAAGGCAGCCACTCAGCGCCCCGGACCACATGGGTGGTCCTCATCAGGTGGTCATCGACCACATGGGCGAAGTGGTAGGTGGGGATCCCGGTCTGCTTGAGGATGACCGTGTCCATGAAATTTTCCGGCATTTCCAGGGTTCCCCGGACGGCGTCCTTCACCCGGATCTTCCGGGGGCCCGCCTCCCCGCAGCGCTCCGCGGGGACACCGTCCGACTTCAGCCGGATCACGAAGGGCTTCCCCGCGTCCAGGGCCGCCTTCACCTGATCCAGGCTCCAATCCCGGCAGACGGCGTACTCCCCCCAGATGCCGGGAGTCACCTTCTCGGCCTCCTGCCGCGCCCGGATCTGCCCGATCTCCTCCTCGGTCAGGAAGCAGGGATAGGCCTTTCCCTCTTCCACCAGCTTCTTCACGAAGGTCCGGTAGATGGGACCCCGGCGGCTCTGGGTGTAATCCCCATAGGCCCCCCGGTCGCCGCTCAGACCGGCCCCTTCATCGAACCGGATCCCGAAGAAGTCCAGGGAACTGATGATAACTTCGACAGCGCCCTCCACGAAACGTTTATCATCGGTGTCTTCGATTCTGAGGAAGAAAACGCCGCCGCTCTGATGGGCCAGCCGTTCGTCCACGAAGGCCCCGTACAGGTTGCCCAGGTGCATGAAGCCGGTGGGGCTGGGCCCCAGACGGGTAACCATGGCCCCTTCGGGCAGGTTTCTCAGGGGGTACATGGCCTCATACTCCTCAGGGGTCTTCAGCTCTTCCGAAAACAACAGGTCCGCCAGCTTCTTCTGGTCCATTTCTTCTCCTTCTCGTCTCGCCTTCAGTGAAATGCTCGTTATCCCCTGCGCGGCGCGGGGGATGTATATCATGCGCGGTTCGACGCTCCTCCATCCTTCTATCCCCCGTTGCAGAGCGGAGGATGAGATTCTGGCGCCGGAACGCCGCCGGGCTGCCCTCGTCTTTCCTTCCTACCGCCGGACCTCGCCGCCGGACAGGTTATGGTCGTAGATGGCCCGCTCGCCGCCGATATACTTCGGCCGGGTCCGGGCGCAGGTCAGATGAGCCTGCCCGATCTGCTTCAGGCTGATCCGGACCGGAACCGCCACACGCCGAAGGTGCATGCCGATCAGGGTATCGCCCACGTCCATGCCGGCGTCGGCCCGGATCTCCTCACAGACCACAGGGTCCTCCGCGTTCTGATAGAAGGTGGTCGCGAAGGAGCCGCCGGCGTGGGGCTGAGGGATGACATTCACGATCTCCCAGTTCTCCCGAAGGGCCTTCCTCTCGAGAACGACGGCCCGGTTCAGATGTTCACAGCACTGGGCCGCCAGGAAGATTCCCCGGGCCCGAAGGACCCTCTGAGCGCCTTCATAGACCGCCTTCGCCGCGTCGATGTCAGAACCCTGACCGATATGGACGCCCTTAATCTCGCTGGAGGAACAGCCGATCACGAAGATATCGCCCGGCCGGAGCCGCGCCTGCTCCAGGACTTCCGTGACCGCCTGAACAGTCTGTTCTTCGATCTCCTCATATGTCATGTTTCACGCACCCTCTCTCTAACTTCTTAACTCTGCTCTGTCCCGCCAGGCCGTCAGACCCGCCAGGAATGGAGATATTTCTCCTGGGCCGGGGTCAGCTCATCGATCTCGGTGCCCCAGGCCCGGAGCTTCCGGACCGCCACCAGCCGGTCGATCTCAGGCCCCACCTGGACCACCCCGGGCGAAAGCTCCGCCCGGTGGTCCATCACATATTTCGCGGACAGGGCCTGGACCGCGAAGCTCATGTCCATGATCTCCGCTGGATGCCCGTCCGCCGCCGCGATGTTCAGGAGCCTCCCCTCCGCGATCACGTGGACCCACTTCCCGTTCGGCAGCTCATAGCCGGTGATGTTCTTCCGGGTCTCCTCCGACCGGACGGCCGCCTCCCGGAGCCCCTTCATATCCACCTCACAGTCGAAATGACCGGCATTGGCCAGGATGGCTCCATCCTTCATCTTCAGCATATGATCCACCGTGATGGTCTGGCAGCAGCCGGTGGCTGAAATGAAGAAGTCCCCCAGGGGCGCCGCCTGATCCATCTTCATCACTTGATACCCGTCCATCCGGGCTTCAATCGCCTTCATCGGGTCCACTTCCGTGACGATGACCGAAGCGCCCAGGGCATGCGCCCGCATGGCGATCCCCCGGCCGCACCAGCCGTACCCCACCACCACCGCGGTCTTCGAGGCCACGATCAGGTTGGTGTTCCGCATGATGCTGTCCCAGACCGACTGGCCCGTCCCGTAGCGGTTGTCGAACAGATGCTTGCAGCGGGCGTCATTCACCGCCACCATGGGGAATTTCAGGACCCCCTCCGCCGCCATGGCCTTCAGCCGGATGACTCCGGTGGTGGTCTCCTCGCAGCCTCCCCAGACCTCTTCCGCCAGGTCCGGCCGCCGGGTATGAAGCATGGAGACCAGGTCTCCTCCGTCATCGATCACGATGTTCGGTTTCTGGGACAAAGTCCGCTCGATGTGACGGTCATATTCATCCTGAGTCGCCCCATGATAAGCGAAGACGGACAGGCCGTCCTCCACCAGGGCGGCCGCCACGTCATCCTGGGTTGACAGGACATTACTGCCGGTCACGTACATCTGAGCGCCGCCGGCGGCCAGGACCAGGCACAGGTAAGCGGTCTTGGCCTCCAGATGGACAGACAGGGAGATCTTCACGCCTTCAAAGGGCCGGGTTTCCCGAAATTCTTTCTCCAGCCCCGCAAGCAGCGGCATATAGTGACGCACCCACTGGATCTTCTGATGGCCCGAAGGAGCCAGGGCGAGATCCCGGATCTCATATTCCCGCATTCTTTCTGTATCCTTTCACTGTCAGGAAAGCCGCTTCCCGGGGAAGCGGCTTCCACCCTTAACGTTCCGAAATCACTCGACCGTGACCGACTTGGCCAGATTCCGGGGCTTGTCGATGTCCTCGCCCTTAATCTTCGCCACGTAATAGGCGAAGAGCTGGAGGGGCACCACGGTCAGGACCGGGGTCACCTCATCGTCGCAGTTGGGAATGAAGAAGGTTTCCGTGCTCTCTTCCCGGATCTCCGGATGGGTCTCCTTCGCGATGG
>CACZTH010000009.1 GCA_902784035.1 uncultured Eubacteriales bacterium | reverse complement strand
GCGATGAAGTCCTGTGGCTGAATGACGGCGTGTTTATGGAAATGGGAGATACCGAGACCGTTGTCCCTCATTACGAGAAGTTCATGAAGGTGAAATAGCGGGAAGCCGGGAGACGGTCCTGGGATCTGCCGGGGGCGGCGTCAATATTTTTCAGGGGATCGCGATGTAAGGAAGCGCCTTCTCTGATCACCGGCGGATATTTTGCCACAGTGAAGGGATTCTCTATGAGTAAAATAAAAATGATAGGACTGAAGATCGCGGTCGCCGGTATGAAGTTTCTGTATTTTTTTATCCGACTTTTTCCGGTGAGGAATAAAGTCGTCATGATCAGCAGACAGTCAGATGAACCATCTGTCGATATGCTTCTGATTCAGAAACGTCTGGAGGAAAGGATGCCTGACTGCCGTTCTGTCATCCTCTCGAAGAAGCTGAACGGCCCCGGTTATGTATTTCATATCATCAGGCAGATGTATCACATTGCCACTTCACATACGGTGATCCTGGATTCTTACTGCATTCCAATCTGCGTATTGAATCATAAGAAATCTCTGACTGTTATCCAGATGTGGCATTCTATCGGTCAGATGAAGTGCTTCGGGTATGCCATGCTGGATATGCCTGAGGGAAAAAGTCACGAACTCGCGGAAGTCATGAGGCTGCACCGGAATTATGACTATATGCTGCTTTCTTCATACGCATACCTGAGCGACTATATTTCCGGTTTTCACGCCAGGCCGGAGCAGGTGCTGCAGATTCCTCTTCCCAGGGCCGATCTGCTGTCAGACCCTGCATATATGGCAAGGGAAAGAGAAACATTCCTGGAAGAAAATCACTGTGATAAAAATAAAAAGACCATCCTGTACTGTCCGACTTTCAGGAAGTCCGCGGTTTATGATGACACCGGCAAGGTAAACGAGCTGATAAACGGGGTGGATTTCAGCAGGTATAATTTCGTCTATAAACCTCATAATGTAAGTGATCTGAAAATAGACGACAGCCGCGTCATCACGGTATCTGGAAGCGAGATCGGCGCGCTGGCCGCCGCGGATTACGTGATAAGCGACTATTCCAGTATCATCTATGAGGCGGGGATCTGTGATAAAACCGTCTACCTGTACGCGTATGACTGGGAGGAATACAGGACCAGGCGAAAGCTTTACATAGATCTGGAAACGGAGGTTCCGACGATTTTTACAGGAGATCCCGAGGAGATCCTGTCAGCGATCAGGGAGGATCGTTTCGACCACGATGCCTTCCGAAGGTTCACAGACAAGTATGTAGTGATGCCGGAACCCTCCTGCACAGACGCGATCATCGATCTGATCAGGGAATTTTGAATTGGGAGAAACGAGCTATGGACAGTGATTATTTGCAGGTATTGGACAGCCTGACAGACGACTATTCTCTGACGGAGATACGATGGGAGCGTGTTTTCCTTCACCTTACAGTCAGAGTAGGCGACCCGGGCAGGGTGGATTTCCGCTTCCGGAAATATAAGAATAAGAATGTCCGCGTCGATGAGCTGAAGGAAGAGAATGGGATCGTTATCGAAATCCAGCCAAAAACGAATGAGGAAAAGGAGGAGCTTGGACCCGCCGAGATGGTCTCTGTTTCTGTTGTCTACCATGAGACGCCTGTCATAGAGAAGGCGGTGCGTGAAGGGGATTATTACCATCTCACTGTGAACATGCCGGCGGCGGACGGCAGAAGTTTCCTGGATAATGGGCAGTGGCAGCTTGCCGCCTATCCGGAAGAGGGCATTCCACATACGGTTATCATCAGCCACGAGCTTGCCTATAATGTGGAGGACTACGCTCGTATTTTCCGTTACGGCGGGAGTAAGTTCGCGTACAACGTCTCTTTCAGCTATTATTCCGACCGTGACGGAAACCTCACGCTGCGGCTGCATTCGTATTTTATGACGCGGAATGATGACTGGAAGACCCGGCATTACGTGCAGGAAGCCAATACGAAGAAGGGCAGGAGGCGCATGCGCAAGCGCTCTATCGCCGTTTTCCTGATGAGGCTCTGGTATAACTTCATCGTCAGATTTTGTCCCCGGACCGGGAAAAATGTCCTGTTCATGACAGAGACAAAGGACTACCTGTGGGGGAATCTGAAATATATCAATGACCGTATCTATGAGCGGGGTCTGGATAAGGAGTTCAATATCAGCTATTCCCTGCGCCAGGCAGTGGGACGCCATACCAGCGCGTTCAGCTGGGCCAGGGTGATCACAAAAATCGCGAAACAGGATTATATCTTCGTAGATGATTACGTTCCGGTATTCGGCTTCATAGACCTGAAAAGAGGGACGAAGCTCATCCAGGTCTGGCACGCGGGCGAGGGCTTCAAGGCTGTGGGCTACTGCCGCTTCGGAAGGCCGGGAACGCCATTCCCTGCCCAGTCCTGTCATAAAAAGTATGACTATGTTATTACCGGATCTGAACATCTGGTGAAAATCTTCGAAGAGGTATTCGGCATTCCCGAAGATGCCTTCCTGCCCCTTGGAATGGCCAGGCTGGACGGCTTCCTGGATAAAGATAAGATCGCGAAGTTCAAGGATGAGTTCTATCAGGAACATCCGGAGCTGAAGGGGAAGAAGATCATCCTTTTCGCTCCCACCTACCGCGGCAAGGGGCAGGGTTCCGCGAATTACGACTACAGCCGCCTGGATCTGGGAGAGATCTATGATTTCTGCGGCGACGAATATGTGTGGATGTTCAAGATGCATCCCTTTGTCAGGGAACTTCCTGAGATACCTGAGGAATATCAGGACAGGATCGTCGATTTCAGCGGGTATCAGAACATTAACGACCTGTATTATGTGACAGATCTTCTGATCACCGACTATTCGTCCAATTATTTCGAGTATGCCCTGCTGGAAAAACCCGTTCTGTTCTATACGTATGACCGGGAAGTTTACGAATTGACGCGGGGTGTCCACCGGTCTGTCAAGGAATCCGCCCCCGGCAAGGTCTGTGATTCCTTCGAGGAAATGATGACCGCTCTTCGGACAGGGGATTTCGAAGAAGAGAAGATCCATCAGTTCGTACAGGATAATTTCAGTTTCCGCGAGGGCCTCGCGAGTGACAGAGTCATAGATTCGATCCTTCTGAAAAAGGAACCTGAGGAAAACGATCCGGAGGGCCCTGTTCTGCAGGACCAAGCCTTTGAAAATCAAGCCTGATCTGATGAAATATCATTTCACGATAGAGTGTCATCACGTACATTCATTCCGAAGAAGATGATGAGTCTGCTGAGATCTGGATAAGGGACCTTTCGAGCAGTCTACAGAAGACATCATTACATCTGAGCGCAGTGTCCCCCGTTTCGAGGGTGAAAGGGAAATGATGGCTCGGCTTCTGTGGCCATCATGAAAAAAGCATTATGAGCAGAAATCTCGCAATTATTTTCGCCGGCGGAAGCGGCGCCCGCATGGGGACCGGAACGCCCAAACAATTCCTGGAAGTCGAGGGGAAACCGATCATCATCCATACGCTGTCGATTTTTGATGAGCACCCGGCGGTAGATGGGATTTATGTCGCCTGTAAGGAAGACTACATTCCCAAACTGAAAAGATATATCGATCACTTTATGATCGAGAAAGTGAAGAGGGTCGTTCCCGGCGGCGCCACAGGGCAGGATTCCATTTATAACGCCCTTCGCGCGGCGGCGGAGGACAATCCGATGGATTCCATCGTTATGATCCACGACGGTGTACGCCCCTGCATCCTACCTGAAACGATCGATGACAATCTGGAATCCGTGAGGAAGTATGGGAACGCGGTGACATGCACTCCCTTTTATGAGACGCCGGTCATTAGTAATGACGGGATCCTCGTGGATTCCCTGCCCCCCAGGAATCAGTTCTTTACGGCACAGGCGCCCCAGAGTTTTCGACTTGGCGATGTTATGGCGGCCCATAAGGAGATCAGAGCTGAGAACCCGGGATATGAGGGGATCGTTGATACCTGCACGCTGATGCGGAAATTGGGGAAGGACATCCACATTGTGTCCGGACCCAGAAGCAATATTAAGGTCACAACGCCGGAAGACCTGTATTCGGTAAGGGCGCTTCTCCAGTACGCGGAAGCCGCGAGCATCTTCGGCTTCCGGTCCGCGGAGGTCCCCAATCGCTTGAAGAAATAGCGCTGCATACTACATTCCGTCAGAGAAGCAGACAGGGGAGCGTCAGTCAGGGGGAGGTAATTATCATATGAATCCTGAAAATCCGATTATTAAAGAAGACATAGATCGAATACTCAGCGAAGACATTCCCTGGGAGAAACTCAGGGGCAGAACGATCCTGTTGACCGGCGCCAGCGGGATGCTCGGCAGCTATATCATGACCGCGCTCGTGGAGCTGAACAGGCGGTCTGGTTACGGCATGGAGCTCTATGGCCTGATGAGACATCCGGATAAGCTGGATCCGGGCATCCGGAATGAGATTCACGTTCTCCAGCAGAGCGTGACGGATCCGATCATCACAGATGTGACCTTCGATTACATCCTGCACACAGCCAGTCCGGCGAGTCCGCTGATCATGAGAAAGGATCCGGTGGGCACCATGGCCGCGAATACGCTTGGCGCCTGGAATACATTGAAACTGGCCAGGGAGAGCCAGGCGCGGGGATACCTGTTCGTCTCTTCCAGGGAAATTTACGGACAGCCGCTTCCCGGGCAGAAAGAATTTACAGAGGAAACCTACGGATTCGTGGATCCACTGTCTCCCCGTTCCTGCTACCCAGAAGGGAAAAAAGCGGCTGAGACCATGTGCGCCTGTTATCGAGCCCAGTATGGACTGGTCACGAAGATCGCTCGCCTCGCCCATACGTTCGGGCCGGGCATGACGATTAACGACGGCCGGGTACAGGCGGATTTCCTGAGAGACATCGTTAATAACAGAGATGTCGTTATGAAGAGTCAGGGGCTTCCGGTCCGTACCTATACGTACGCGGCTGACGCGGTTGCCGCGATTTTCCGTATCCTGCTGGGGTCGCCGGACGAAGAGATGGTCTATAACATCAGCAGTAAGGACGCGACGGTAAGGATCCGCGACCTGGCCCAGGCCATGGTCGATGCCTTCCCGGAGCGCCATCTGAAGGTGGTCATGGATATCCCGGAAACGACGGGAAACGATGGGACAGCTCCCTTCACCCTGGGGATTCTGGCCGCGGATAAGCTGAAAGCCCTGGGATGGAAACCTGCCAACAGCTTGCACGAGGGGATCGTTCGCACAGTGGCGTATCTGGAATCAGAAGGCATTAGATAGTAATGGTCGTTTAGGAATGCTAGCGTTTTGCTTTCTTGAATACCGCTTGCAGGAGTATGTAGGAATTGAAGAATAAAAGATACATCGGAGAAGTGGATTTCTTTAAATTTATATTCGCTTTGATCATCATGGTAATGCATATAGCGCAGATGAATATACATTCCGGGGGAATATTCCCACGTGGCGGCCTTGGCTGTGAATACTTCTTCATGGTATCAGGGTATTTTATGTGTACTTCTATAGCCAAGCAGGAGGATGATAACATAGCGGATCTAGGGGGGGACACGATTAGGTTCGTTTGGGGGAAATTCCAGAGAATAAGCTTCCCGTTCATCGTATCGTTCATGATGTATTTCCTGTTCTGGCTGTATTCCCGGGGTGTGCCGCTGTTATTAGCAAAGGGCAAGTCGGCTTTCCTTATGAGGGTCCTAAATATGATACCGAACGCGACGCTTCTCTTTATGTCCTTCGGGTATGAAGACGTGCTTTCCAATATATCGTGGTATATCTCAGCAATGCTGCTTTCCATGCTCTTATTATATCCGCTGGCCAGGAGGTTCAGGAGAAATTTTTACCTTATAGGAGCAGTGAATATAGCATTTTTCGGCACTAGCTATCTATATATAAACTTTGAAAATTATAAGGTCATGAGAGAGAATTGCGGCATTATGACCGGTGGAATGTTAAGGGCGATCATTGGCCTATGCGTCGGATGTATGGCATACGAATTCTCTAATTACCTTAAAGATAAAGATTATACCCTTGCACAGGAATTATTGCTTAGCCTGACAGACCTGTTCCTGATAGGATCCGTGCTGTTCGTTATGCACCGCGGCAACTATCGAACCGGATTCGTAGTTCCTATACTGATGTTCTTCCTGGTATCGATAGTAACCAGTGGTCGGAACTATTTCTCGAAATACTTCGATAACAAGGCATCGAAGTTGCTGGGGCAGTTGAGTTTATATATTTATTTGCTTCATGTGGTAGCGAGGAAAATTATTTATTTCTATAGACCGAGGATCCGCATGGGCAGAGCATATATCGCCATAGGGTCTCTCACAGCCATCTTGGTGATCCTAGTCATGGGGTCGGAATATCTACTGAAGAAGCGTGCTGCTAAGGCTTGATCTGCTGTATGAAATTTAACCGATACTCCATTTCTGAGTGTTGTTCAGGGGAATAGAATGCAAAGAAGGAGGCTCTTTAATAGATGTGTATGTGACAGATCCTCTCAAGGCATTTAAATGGAAATAAAATGTCAGGCAGACCTTCCGGGAAGGCGCTGCCTGACATTTTCATATTCCGCCGTTCGGCCGTCCACGTGTTTCATGATGCTGAGCATGTTGAGCGAGGGTGGGGGTGACTTTTTGTCAGTGCCGGGGGCCTGTGGTACAATAGACGGAAGCCGACGCATCGAGGAGGAAGGAATTTTCATGAAATTTATTTCTTGGAACATCGATTCGCTGAACGCCGCGCTGACGGGGACCAGCGCCCGCGCGGCGCTCACCCGGCAGGTCCTGGAGACCATCGCGGGGGCGGACGCGGATGTCATCGCCATTCAGGAGACCAAGCTGCCCCAGACGGGCATGAATCAGAAGCAGGAGGAGGCGCTGGCGGGGTACTTCCCGGACTATGAGAATGTCTGGGTTTCCTCCCATGAGCCGGCCCGGAAGGGCTACGCGGGGGTCATGGCCCTTTATAAGAAGGGCATGGGGGTCACGGCGGACTGCCCGGAGATCGGGGCGCCGGGGACCATGGACGCGGAGGGGCGGCTGATCACGCTGGACCTGGGAGACCTGTATTTCAGCCTGGTCTATACGCCGAACGCGGGAAATGAGCTGAAGAGGCTGGGGGACCGGCAGGTCTGGGACCGGAAGTACGCGGATTACCTGGAGGGGCTGGACCGGGTCAAGCCGGTGGTGGCCTGCGGGGACTATAATGTGGCCCACGAGGAGATAGACCTGGCTCATCCGGAGAACAACCACGAGTCGGCGGGTTTCACCAATGAGGAGAGGGCGGGCTTCACGGAGCTTCTGGCCAGAGGGTTTACGGACACCTTCCGCTGTCTGCATGGACAGGAGAAGGGAGCGTACTCCTGGTGGGCCCAGCGGGTTCGGACCAGTAAGGTGAATAATTCGGGCTGGAGGATCGACTATTTCCTGGTGTCGGACCGGCTGAAGGACCGGCTTGTCCGGTCGGAGATGGTTGACTCGGGAGCCCGGCAGGATCACGCGCCGATCCTGCTCGAGCTGGCGTGACCGGGGTAACTGCCGTGGGATGGGGGCGTCGACAGGGGCGCCGTCGGTCGTGAAGCCTCTGCGGCGGACGGGCCGGCTCTGACCAGTTCTGTCCCGTCAGGAGGGGGAAGGGCGTATAAGGGGATGCCTTTGTTACTCGATCGAATCAGAGACGGTCACAGCGATCCCGTTAACCTCGACGGTGTCCAGGGCGGGGATCAGGAGATAGGGCCGGCCGTCGATGACCCGGGTCTGGATGCTGGACAGGTAGTCCGGGCCGATTCGGATCTTCACCCCTTCCGTGGCTACCTCGACCCGCCTGGTTTCCACCAGGTTGGCAGGGTCCAGGGCGGGCCGCCCCCCGAAGGCTTCCTCCACGGCGGTGTGGAAGGCCTCCACCTTCCCTGGCGCGATGCCATGGCTGGACAGGATCTCGTCCATGTCCTCCACATAGATCTCCGGCGGCTCGGGGTCCCTGCTCTCCTTATGGGCTTCCAGCCGCTCCCGGAGATTTTCGTGGACGGCGGCCACGACTTCCAGGCTGCAGTCCTCTCCCAGGCTGTTCATGAGGGCCCCGCTGAAGCTGGCCTGCTGGTCCCCCGCTGACATGGGGGCCTGAGCGGTTCCGAACATGTTCTCGATGAACTCCTCGTGGATGTTGTCCACCTTCCGGCTGTAATAGAGCAGGTCGTAGATGTTGGCGGCCCTGTCGTCGAAGCAGGGGAAGAGGAAGCCCAGATCCGGCGCCGTCAGGACCCTGCCCGTGGAAGCCTCCCGGAAGCTCTGCTCCTCCGGGTGGTAGGTCAGCTCCGCCTTTCCGTCTTTCACCGGGCACAGGCAGCAGACGAAGTAATCGAAGACATCGGACGAGCCCTCGCTGAAGATTTCTCCCTCCGATCCCCGGTAGGGCACATCGTAGGAATCCGCCGCCAGCAGAATGGCGTAGCTCTCATCCCCCAGGTCCACAGACTCGATGACATGCTGATAGAAGGCCCGGCGCAGGCCTTCGTCCTCCAGGCGGCTGTCCCGGAGCGCCATGAGCAGCCGGTGCTCCTCGCTGGACTCCACCTGATCCACGGTGAACTCGATGTCGAACAGGTTCCGGCCGAAGGTCCCGGACAGGGTCTTCTTCAGAAGCTTCAGGTACATCTCCGCCTCTTCCGGTTCCATCCTGCCGACCGGCAGGTCGACCTCCGCCACGATCTCCTTCGCCGCGTTCACGTAGCAGCCGTAGACCTGACTGATGTTGTCGTAATCCGGCTTGAAACGACGCCGGAGCTCGCTCAGTTCTTTTTTATTCATGACCTCTCCTCCCTGGACAAAGGGGCCGCCCAGGCCCGCGGTCCACCACTGCCGCGGCGCCGCGGCTCGGACGCGCGCCCTGGATCCTTTCATCCAAACAAAAAGAGCAATAAAGCTCGCTCTTCAGGTATAATGGTAAACAGTATTATCTATTATCTTAACAGAGAATGGCGGGGAAGGCCAGAGGCCGCCCGCCAGAAGGAGCGGAAGCATGGATCGGAACTTCGAGGCTGCGAACCAGGAAAAGCGGTTCACCGACCTTCCTGCCTTCATCCGGCGGGTCACCGCAGGGCCGGGGGGCGAGGCTTTTCTGATCGACTGCGGGGACAGGGCGGCCCTGCATGACACAGGCATGTGCTGCTTCGGGCCGGACCTGGTCCGGAACATCGAGGGCGTCCTGGCAGACTGGGGCTACGACAGGCTGGATACGGTCCTCCTCTCCCATACTCATTATGACCATATGGGGGCCCTGCCCTACGTTCTTCGCCGGTATCCGTCGGCGGTGGTGGTCGGAGCTGAGAAGGCGGCCAGAGTCTTCCGGAGCCAGGGCGCCCTCCAGACCATCCGACGGCTGGGGGAGGGAGCCCGTGCCCTCTATTTCGGCCCCGGCGCGAAGGAACCGGAGATCTTAACCGATGGTTTCCGGGTGGACCATATCTGTCAGGACGGGGAGGTCCTCCAGCTGGGGGAGAAAAGCTTCCGCTGTCTCTACACGCCGGGTCATACGGACTGCTCCTTCACCTATCATCTGTTTCCCGACGACATCATGTTCACGTCAGAGAGCACCGGGGTCCTTCATCCGTCGGGTTTCATCGAAAACGCGATCCTGAAGAGCTACGATGACGGTGTGGCGTCCGCCCGGAAGTGCCAGACGGCTCATCCCGCCCACTTGATAGGCATTCACTACGGGTGGGTGCCGGCGGAAATCGTGCCGGTCTACTTCGACCGGTTCCTGGACCAGGTGGACCGGGAGGCCCGGCTGATCATGGACCTCTATAAAGCGGGAAACGGTTATGAGGAGATCGCGGCGGCCTACGAGAGAAGACTCCTGACCCCGGAACGGGCGAAAGTCCAGCCCCCGGAAGCCTTCCGAGAAAACATGCCCCACATCATCCGGGCCATCCTCCTCAAGTTCGCCGGCGTGGATATCTTCGACGGAAGATAATATCCGCGGTGGCGGGAGATAAGGAGGACGACAAAATCCATCCGGCGGGCGGTCCCCGCCTCCGCTTATTTCCCGAACATCTCCAGCGCGGCCGTCATGTTGGCCCGGACCGGGACCCCGAAGGGACAGCGGGTCTCACAGACGCCGCATCGGACGCAGTCGGAGGCGTGCCGGTCCAGGAGAGCGTAATGTTCCCGGACGGTTTCGGGCACCTGCCCCTGGGCCTGGGCCAGGTTCAGAAACTTCGTGACGTCGGCGATGTTGATCGCCTGCGGGCAGGGGGCGCAGTGGCCGCAGTACATGCAGTGGCCCCGCCAGCTGATCTTCGGGAAGGCGGCCAGGGCGGCGGCGTAATCCCGCTCCGCCGGCGCGGCGTTCTCGTAGGCGCAGGCGGCCTGGAGCTGAGCCGGAGAATGGGCTCCGGTCATGATGGAAGCGGCCGCCGGCCGGTCCAGGGCGTAGGCCACGCACTGGACCGGGGTCAGGGCCGCGCCGGCGGGGGACAGGCCGGCGTCCAGCAGGTCGCCGCCGCCGAAGGCCTTCATGACCGTGATGCCCACGCCCAGATCCTGGCAGACCTCATAGAGCCGCTGCCGGTCCGGATCCATGTTCGTGAGCTGTCCGGCGTAGGCCTCGTCCGCCCAGAGCGCCTCCACGTCCTCGGAGGCGGGCTGCAGGTCGTAGCAGGGGTTCACGCTGAACATGAGGACTTCGATCTTTCCGGTCTCGACCGCCTGGAGAGCCACCTTCGGGTTGTGGCTGGACAGGCCGATGTGGCGGATCTTCCCTGCCCGCTTCAGGTCCTCCGCGTAATCCAGGATCCCGTTCTTCAGAATGGTCTCCCAGTCCTTCATGGCGTCACAGTAGTGGATCATGCCCACCTCGATGTGATCCGTTCCAAGCCGCCGGAGCAGGTCCTCGAAGCTCGCCTTCGTTTTCGCCAGGTCTCGGGTCCGGAGATACTGCTCCTTCTCCCAGACCGTACAGAGATGTCCCTGGATGAAGAACCGGTCCCGCCGGCCCCGCAGCGCTTCCCCCAGCGCTGAACGGAGAGCCGGGTCCGGCGAGTAAAGATCGAAATAATTGACACCGAGCCGGTCCGCCTCATCCACAAGCTTCCCGGTCATTCCGGTCCCCTCTTCCAGAAATCCCTCACAGCCCAGACCAATTTCACTGATCATCAGGCCAGTCTTACCGAGTGGTCTTTTTTTCATGTGCTCGCCTCCTTCATTTCCTGCATTCTATCATAGATGGGCGTCAGACAAAAGCGGCCCGAGAAACGACCGTGCGGCGCGGGTCCTTTTTGATACCTATTTACAAACTTGTGAAATAGGTATATACTGGCCGTGTAGAAAAATTAGAGAATCAGGCCGCTCGGGCGGCGGATTGGATGGATCATGAAAGTCGCAGACAATATCATCGAGCTCACCGGCGGTACGCCGCTGGTCCGGCTCAGCGGGAAAACCAACCCCTATGACGCTAAGATCTTCCTGAAGCTGGAATATTTCAACCCCATGTCTTCCATTAAGGACCGGGTGGGCGTCGCCATGCTGGAGGACGCGGAGAAGCGGGGGATCATCAAGCCCGGCGCCACCATCATCGAGCCCACCTCCGGCAACACCGGCATCGGCCTGGCCTTCGCGTGCGCCGTGAAGGGCTACCATCTCATCCTGACCATGCCCGAGACCATGAGCATCGAGCGGCGGATGATTCTGAGCGCCCTGGGCGCCGAGATCGTCCTGACAGAAGCCTATTCCAACATGGTGGGGGCCGTGGAGAAGGCCCGGGAGCTGAATCGGGAAATTCCGGGTTCCTGGATCCCTGACCAGTTCTCGAATCCGGCTAATGCCCAGGCTCACCGGGAGTCCACCGGTCCGGAGATCTGGGCGGACACCGATGGGACCGTCGATATTTTCGTGGCCGGCGTCGGCACCGGCGGGACGCTGACAGGTGTGGGCGAGTTCCTGAAGGGGAAGAAGCCCGGTGTCCAGGTGGTGGCTGTGGAACCCTTCAAGTCCGCCGTCCTGTCCGGAGGGAAAGCTTATCCCCACCGGATCCAGGGGATCGGCGCCGGTTTCATCCCCGAGGTTATGAATATGGACATCGTGGACGACATCCTGACCGTCATCGACGAGGACGCCAGTAAATACGCCCACCTCCTGGCCGAAAACGAGGGCATCCTGGCCGGCATCTCCGGCGCCGCGAATGTCTGGGCGGCTGTGGAGCTGGCCGGGCGTCCGGAGAACAGAGGGAAGACCATCGTCACGGTTCTGCCTGACTCCGGAGAGCGCTACCTGTCCACCTGGCTCTATGAGGACTTCGCCAAGAACGCAGATGAAGGGGAAAACGAGCTGAATAAGGAGATTCTGGCTTCTCTGGACCAGAGCATGCCTAGATCTGTTGCCCTGTCCGTCCGTTACTTCCAGAACGGCCTCTACTGCAGCGAAGCCATCCTCCGCGCCTTTAACGAGGTGTATCAGCTGGGCTTCCCGCCCGACCAGTATAAGGTCTCAACCCCCTTCGGCTCCGGCCTGGGTGAGTCCGGCTGCTCCTGCGGGGCGGTCACCGGCGCGGCCATGGTCCTGGGCCTGGTCTGCGGCAGAACCCATAATTACGAATCCGAACGGGTCTCCTTCACCGCTGTGAACGAGCTTCACGATAAGTTCCGTCAGGCCCACGGAGCCCTCTGCTGCCGGGTCCTGACCCGGCATGTGGAATGGAACTCCGCCGAGCATAAGCTCCAGTGCGAGGAGCTGGTCAGGGACGCCGCGGAGATCTGCGAGGACATCATTCAGCGTGAGCTGAAGGAGTACCTGCCCGCGTCCGGCGGCAAGCGGCTGGAAGAGAAGAAGAAATACATTAACAATCCCGATAAGATCCGACTTTGACAGACAGGGAAAAGGACAGCCTCCATGGAACGATCCTCCTCTCTTCGCCTTCTGACGGACAGCCCGTCCTTCCGGGCCGCCCTGGGAATCCCCCGGGACGCCCCCCTGGACCTCAGGCCTCTGGCGCAGGGCGAATATCATAAGAATTACGTATTCCGCCATCCGATCAGCTCGGAGAGGATGGTCCTCCGGGTCAATTACGGGAGCCAGATGCACCTGGCGCACCAGATCGAGTATGAGTACCAGGCCCTCCAGGCGCTGGCACGCTCCGGGAGGACCCCGGTTCCCCTCTATGTGGACGGGAGCCGGACGGTCTTTCCCCAGGGGATCCTGGTCATGAAATATCTGCCCGGCAGGCCCCTGGACTATGGCCGGGATATGGAGGAAGCGGCCCGGGCCCTGGCGGATGTCCACAGCACACCGGTGGCGGATCCCAGCTTCCTGGTCACGGAACCGTCCCCCATCCGGGGGATCCTGAAGGAATGCCGGGAAATGTTCAGCCGCTACCAGTGTTCTCCCTATAAGGACGCCGGGACCGAGGCCAGGATCATCCGGATGCTGGGGGAGGCGGACCGGCGGGCGGCTGATTTAACCGACGGGACATGGCAGTCCGTCCTGATCAATACCGAGCTCAATAACCGGAATTTCATCGTGGACGGCCAGGGGAAGGTCTCGGTCATCGACTGGGAGAAGCCGCTCTGGGGCGATCCCGCCCAGGATCTGGGCCACATGCTGGCCCCGACCACCAGCTTCTGGAAGACGGACCGGATCTTAGGCTTCCGGGAGGCGGACCAGTTTGCGGACCAGTACATCGAAGCGGTGAACGGCCGGGTCCGTCTGGGCAGGTTCCGGGAACGGCTCCGGATCTTCCTCCAGGTAACCTGCATGCGGGGGATCACCTGGTGCGCCATGGCCTGGGACGAATACATGAGGCCCGGCCGGGCCCTCCGGAACGAGGAGACCTTCGAGAAGCTGAAGGCCTACCTTTCCGACGATTTCTTAGATATCATCGAAGATTACATGCTTCGTGATGAATAAACACCCACTTAGCTATCGTATAAGATCATGAACACAGGAGGTTGATCATGGCAGTGAAGGAAGAAGTGAAGGAAAGGGTTAACAAAGACTTAGAGCAGACGATCGCGCAGCGCTTCGGCGAGGGGCTCCACTGTTCGCAGATCACCTTCGCCCACGGGGCGAAGAAGGTCGGCTTCGATGAGGACACGGCGAAGAAGATCGGCGCGGCCTTCGGCGGCGGCATGTTTAATGGCGAGCGCTGCGGCGCCCTGACCGGCGCCATGATGGCCCTCTCGCTGAAATACGGCCACTACAGTAAGGAAACGAAAGGTAATGAGAAGGTGCTGACTGAGAAGCGGGTGGCTCTGGAGCAGAAGTTTAAGGAGGCCTTCGGTTCCTACGACTGCAGAGACATCCTGGGGGCGGATATCGGGACGGAGGAGGGCCGGAAGCGGTTCGTGTCCGAGAACCTGGCGGCTGACTGTCCCGCCCTGACCGCTTACACCTGCCAGCTCCTGGACGAGCTCCTCTGAGATGGAGGCGGCTGTCCGCCTGTCCGCCGGCACCTGTAACGCCCTGGACGTCCTCCAGCGGGATGGGAGGGTCCTGGTCCGGAAGACCTACCGGGAGAAGCTGAAAAACTACGAAGAGCGCTGGCCTCTGTCCCGGCGGGACGCGGAGGCCGGCGCTTTCCGGCTTCTGGACAGGCTCATCCGGGAGAAATCGCACCGCTGTCTGGCCGTGCCCTGTCTGTATCCTGAATTCGACCGGCCCGACACGCTTACCATGGACTATATCGACGCCCCGCCGCTTGGGACCCTTCTGGAAGCCCCCGGGCCCCCCGCGTCAGACCTGCCGGGCGGTGAGCCCCTCCGGGACCTCTTCCGGCTCCTGTCTGAGCTCCGGAAGATCGCGCCTGAAGACCTGGAAGGGCAGGATCCCTCCTTCCTGGACGCCCTGAGCCGGCAGGACCAGATCCTGACCTGTATGCTCCGAAACAAGCACGGAGGGAGCGTCCCGACGGGCGCGGTCCGCGGCGGCCAGACGGGGCCCGACTGTCTGGCCTTAGGCGACCTGAGCCTGAACAATCTGCTTTGGGATGGGTCCCGGCTCTGGCTCCTGGACCTGGAATGCGTCCACTGGGGCTGGCCAGGTTATGACGAGGGGCAGCTCCTTGCCATGGCCCAGGCCCAGAGGGGGAGACGCGGCCAGGCCTGGTATCGAACCCTGAACCAGGCCTTCGGGGAGAACGTCCGGGCGCGTGGCCATGCACAGGGCGGCCGCCCGGAGGGATCTGAGCTGGCGGCGGCCGTCCGGGCCTGGCAGGCCAGCTTTCTGACCTATTACACGCATCGCTGAAGGGGACGAGGCGAGAAGGGCGTCCGGACAAACAGGATTGAAGATGGCCGGATCTGTGGCTTTCTATCTGTAAACCAACTTAGCCGGGTTCAGATATAGTACTCCAGGGGTTCCGGGGCCTTGGCGAAGTGGAGACTTTCCAGGATTCTGGTCCGGAGATGGAGGAAGTCTTCGTCGTTCCTGGCGCGTGGGTGCTTCTGGGGAACCTGGATGATCTCCTGGATCCGGCCTGGCCGGGGGGAGAGGATCACGATTGTGTCGCTCATGTAGACCGCCTCGTCCACGTCGTGGGTGACCAGGATGACCGTGATCTTCTCTTCCTTCCATATCCGGAGGATTTCGTCCTGCATCTGCATCCGGGTGAAGGCGTCCAGGGCGCCCAGCGGCTCGTCCAGGAGGAGGACCTTCGGATGGTTGACCAGGACCCGTGCCAGGGAGACCCTCTGCGCCATGCCGCCGGACAGGTGGTGGGGGTAGGACCGCTCGAAGCCGGACAGGCCCACCAGGCGGATGAACGCATCCACATCCGATTTCCGCTCCTTATAGACCTTCCTCGCCACCAGGCCGGCGGCGACATTGTCGTGGACGTTCAGCCAGGGGAAGAGGGTGGGCTGCTGGAAGACCAGCCCCCGTTCGGGGTCAGGGTCGGTGACTTTTTTTCCATCCAGGCGGATCACTCCGGCGGTGGGGTCGTCCAGTCCGGCGATCATGCGGAGGAGGGTGGATTTCCCGCAGCCGCTGGGTCCCACCAGGGAGACAAAGGCGCCCGGCTCGACGTTCAGGGAGAAGTCCTGCAGGGCCACGACAGGATTCCCGTTCTCTCCATCGAAGACCCGGCGGACGTGCTCAATCGAGATCGCGCCTTTTCGTTCAGATCCACTTACCATTTTATCAATCCTTTCTGCCAGCTCAGCAGCTGGTCTTTCACGATGAAGAGAAGTTTGATGATGCCGGAGAATAGAAGGGCCAGCACGATCAGGCAGGCGTAGACTTTATAGAATTCCGCCCAGCCCTGGGCCCAGTTGATATACCAGCCCAGACCGGCCTTCACGCCCAGCATTTCCGCCGCGATCAGGGTCAGGAATGAGGTGCCCAGTCCCATGAAGAGGCCGATGAAGATAGAGGGCGCCGCCGCGGGAACTGCCACCCGGAGGACCAGGTAACGGGGCCCGCCGCCCAGGGTCCGGGCCACCTCAAAGTAGGCGTTCTGGACGTTGGAAATCCCGGAGCTGGTCATGACAGCCACAGGGAACCAGACCGCCAGGGCGATCAGGAAGATACTGGCCGTGAAGCTGGTGGGAAAGGCCACCAGGGCGATGGGGATCCAGGCGGTGGCGGGGATGGGGCCGATGATCTTCAGGATGGGGCCCAGCCAATAGTTGACCCTCTTACTCCAGCCCATGAAGATGCCGGAAACCAGGCCGAGGCCTCCGCCGATGGCGTAGCCCAGGAGGAGGAGCCGGGCGGAGTAGAGAGTGGACTTCAGCAGCATCTTCCAGTCACTGACGAAGACGAGAAAGACCTTGTCCGGCCCGGGAAAATAGGGGAGCGGCAGGAGGGCGAATTTCTGGGTCACCAGGTCCCAGAGGATCAGGAAGACAGCGACCGCGGAAATGAAGCGGGCCCGGTAGGAATATGCCTGCCCCAGCTTTTTCAGCGGAAGGGACAGGAAGATAATGACCAGAAGAAGGACCGCCGCGCCGGCCAGGACGAAGGTGAAGGCGGGAGCCTTCGAAAGGGGTTCCTGATTGGGCAGGAGCCGATGGATGGCCAGGCCCGCGAGAAAGAGGGCCGCAGGGATCAGGGACGTCAGGCGGTTGGAACGGGTGCCGCGCGATTTTGTTACATCAGTAGCCAAGCAGATCGCATCCTTTCAGGAAAACTGGACCGGCTGACAGCGTGGATCCGCTGCCCGCCGGTCTGGAGGTGGTTTGATAATGGGCCTTTACTTTCCGTTATAGTCGGAGATCACTTCGGCGAAGGTGTCCTTATAGAGCTGGCTCTCGCTGGAGTCCTTGTCCAGGATGCCCTGAGCCTTCAGTTCCTTGATGTAGAATTTAACGCTTTCCTTCGCCTGTTTGATGCTGGGCGCCCAGTTGTATTCCTTGATCAGCTTGGTGTTCAGTTCCACGCTGCTGCCGATGTACTTATTGTCGACAGCGATCTTCGCGGCCTCTTCCGGGTGCTCATTCACATAATCAGACGCGGCCAGGATGGCGCGGGTGATCTTCGCCGCGGTTTCTTTATCTTCCTTAATCAGGCTGCTGCGGATGCCGATGAAGCAGCAGTATTTATCCTTAAAGGGCTTGTCCTGACCGATGTCCAGGAGGTAGCGGGCCTTGCCATCCGCTACTGCCTGGGGCGGGAACGGATCCCAGGTCATGTAAGCCTGGATCTCGCCCTTCTGGAGGGCGGTGTCGAGGAGGTTGCCCTCATAGGCCTTCCAGGAAACGTCCTTCTGAGGATCCAGGCCGGCCTCTCTCAGCTTGACGGAGAGGGCGATCTGGGGGCCGCCGCCGATGGAGTCGACGCCGATGGTCTTCCCCTTCAGGTCCGCGACGGTCTTCACGGTGGAGTTGGCCGGAACCACAGCGCGGATGCAGCCAGTGTGGACGCCGGCGGTGAGCTTGAGTCCCAGGCCCTGTTCGATGGACTTCAGCCAGGCGAAGTTTCCCTCGGCCGCGTCGATCTTCCCGGAGGCCAGGCCCTGTTTCAGTTCATCGAAACCGGCCTCGACCATGGTGACGTCCAGACCCTCCTTCTTGAAATAGCCTTTATGATAGGCGACGTAGAGGGGCGCTTCGCAGGTGCCTCCGGAATAGGCGATGGTGACCTTCGTCTTTCCGCTGGAACTGTCCTTACTGCTGGACGCCTTGCTGTCGGACTTGTCAGAGCCGCAGCCTGTCAGGCCAAGGCTCAGCGCGAGGACTGCTGCCAGGAGCAGAACCCCCGCTTTCTTCGTGAACTTCCTCTCGTTTTTCATTTCTCTTGTTTCCGGGTGTATCTGCCGGATCCTCCTTTTCTGGTGCTGTGACGGTTAATAACCTTTTAATCAAGTGGGTTAATAGAACAGTACATCGAACTATTGGGATTGTCAATAGAAAATATAAGAATAATGGTAGGTATATATGTTTTCGATAACAAAATGTGTGAAATAGGGATTTCCTATTGATCGGGCGAAAGACAAAGAGCGGAGCGCGCCGGATTGTCGCGTATGTTAAAAGCGGTGAACAAGGCGGCCGGGCATGCTGCCTTTGTCCCTGGCTTCACGATACACGCGGACAGGATTGACATTAACTGCGGACATGATATAATTCTACTAAACAGATCGATATACTTGGTAATTAAAAGGAGTCACCGAACAGGATCATGAGCAATATCTGGACGAATAGCAGCAGCATGATGATGACGATGTCCGCGCGAATGATGCGCGGTTCTGTTTGTTGTGCCTGCTGCCGGTCCTGAAGACCTGTTGGAACCGTATTCTCCGCAGCAGCTTTCGGGCTGCTGTTTTTTTTCCCGCGAACGGGCAGACGCCTGAGGGGGGAAGGTAGCTATCATGAACATCACATAGTTGAAATACGCAGTGGCGGTCGCGCGCGCGGGATCCATCACAGAGGCTTCTCGAAACCTCTTCATCTCCCAGCCCAGTCTGTCGGCTTCCATCCGGGAGCTGGAGAAGGAGCTGGGCTTCGCCCTCTTCCGCCGGAGCTCTCACGGCATTTCGGTCACGAAGGACGGGATGGAGTTCATTGGTTACGCCGATCAGGTTCTTCAGCAGTATCGCCTGATGGAACGGAAATATCTGGAAGGGGCGGAGGTCCGGCAGAAGTTTTCTGTTTCCATGCAGCACTATACCTTCGCGGTGCATGCCTTCGTCAAGCTGGTCCGCCAGCTGTCGGGAGAGAACTATGAGTTCGCTCTTTGTGAGACGAAGACCATTCAGGTGCTGGAGGATGTCCGGAACCTGGTCAGCGAAATCGGGGTCCTCTATGTGAACAGCGGAAACCAGAACGTCATGGCCCGCTATTTCCGGGATTACGGGCTCCGCTTCGAGCCCCTGCTTGAATGCGGGATCTATACCTATCTCTGGAAGGAACATCCCCTGGCCGGGCGGGACAGTGTGACCCTGGAGAGCCTGTCGGATTATATTTGTCTTTCCTTCGATCAGGGGGTCGGCAATCCCTGGTTTTTCTCGGAGGAGGTTGTGAACACCGACCGGTTCTCCCGCAGGATCCGTGTCAGCGACCGGGCCACGGTCCTCAACCTCCTGGCAGGGCTGAACGCCTTCATCCTCTGCTCCGGGAAGATCGAGGAGGCCTATAACACCGATGGCTTCGTGGCGGTGCCAGTGGATACGGAGGAACGAATGACGGTCGGCTGTGTCACGAGGAAAAACGCGCCCGTCAGCATGATCGGGCGGAAATATCTGGATTTACTTCGGGAAACGATTGGAGAAGAGAAATGACAAAGGCAGACCGCGGATGCGATCTTGATTTCAGCACCCTGTGCGCCCACGGCGAACTGGCCGGCGGGGAAAGACGCCCCTTCGGCGCCCTGACCGCCCCCATTTTCCAGACGGCCTCCTACGCCCATCCGGCCGTGGGCCAGTCCACCGGCTATGATTATACCCGCTGCGTGAACCCGACCCGAAACGAACTGGAGAAGCTCCTGTCCGCCCTGGAGGGGGCGGGGGACACGCTGGCCTGCGGGAATGGCATGGCGGCGGTGACCCTGGTCATGGACCTCTTCGCCCCCGGCGACCATATCGTCTGTACCCATGATATTTACGGCGGGTCGGTCCGCCTCTTCCGGCTCCTGGAGGAACAGCGGGGCGTCCGCTTCTCCTTCGTGGACTCCAGTGAGCCCGCCCTGGTGGAGGCGGCCGTGGAGCCGGACACGAAGGCGCTTTTCGTCGAGACTCCGGCCAATCCGACGCTGAAGATCACGGACCTCCGGGAAATGGCGAAGATCGCGAAGGCCCACAGCCTGCTCCTGGTCGTGGACAATACCTTCATGACGCCGTACCTGCAGAAGCCTCTGGATCTTGGCGCGGACATCGTGGTCCACAGCGGGACCAAGTTTCTGGGCGGCCATAACGACACCCTGGCAGGCTTCGTCTGCAGCCGGGACGAGAAGCTGGGTGAGCGGCTCCGTTTTCTTTATAATACCACCGGCCCCGCCCTGGCCCCCTTCGACAGTTTTCTGATCCTCCGGGGCCTGAAGACTCTGCCGCTTCGCCTGGACCGGCAGCAGGCCAACGCCCGGGGCCTGGCGGCCTGGCTGACCAGGCAGCCCTGGGTCCGGAAGGTCTATTATCCTGGTCTTCCGGCTCACCCCGGCGCGGCCGTCAACGCCGCCCAGGCCAGGGGCCCCGGCGCCATGCTCTCCTTCGAGGTCCGGGACGGAGAGACCGCCCGCCGCCTGGTGGAGAACACCCGGCTGATCTCCTACGCTGAGAGTCTGGGCGGGACAGAGACCCTGATCACCCTCCCGGTTCTGCAGACACACGCGGATGTGCCCCCTGAGGAGCGGGAGAAGATGGGTCTGGGCATGGACTTTCTCCGTCTCTCGCTGGGCGTCGAGGACCCGGACGACCTGATCCGGGACCTGGACCAGGCGGCGCGGGGCTGAGGGGCTGGCCGGCGTCTCCGGTCAGGCCATTGACTGGCCGCCCGCTGCCTGGCCGTTTGCCGGGGCGCCTTTGTTCTCGCGAGACATTCTTCGGCGATTTTCGACGCCGGATCCGTTATTTCGACGATTTCATTATGACAGGAGCAGCCATGACAGCTTTCGATTTCGACCAGATCACAGACCGGCGGGGCACCATGAGCCTGAAGTACGACTTCGCCCGCGCCCGGGGCGTTCGGGAAGACGCCCTCCCGCTCTGGGTGGCGGATATGGACTTTCCGACGGCGCCCTGCGTTACGGAAGCGCTTCACAGGGCCGTGGATCACGGCATCTTCGGTTATACGGATGTGGACGCCGGTGACCCGGAGAATGATTATGTATGGGCGATCCGGAGCTGGTACCGGGAACGGTTTCACTACGAGGTTCAGCCGGACTGGCTGGTCTGCACCCCCGGTGTGGTCTTCGCGATCGTCCAGGCCATTCGGGCGTGCACGGCGCCCGGCGACCGGGTCCTGATCCAGCAGCCGGTGTATTATCCGTTTTTCGATGAGATCCGTCTGAATGGCCGAACCCCTGTGTCGAGCGACCTGGTCCTCCGGGATGGGCGGTATGAGATCGATTTCGAGGATTTCGAACGGAAGGCGGCGGATCCCGGGGTTAAGCTTTTTCTCCTCTGCAATCCTCATAACCCGGGCGGCAGGTCCTGGACCCGGGAGGAGCTGATCCGGCTGGGCGAGATCTGTCTCCGGGAGGGTGTCACGGTTCTGAGCGACGAAATCCACAGCGATTTCGTTTTTTCCGGCCATACTCACCAGGTTTTCGCGGGGATCCGAAGGGATTTCGAGCTGAATACCATTACCTGCACGGCCCCGACGAAGACCTTCAACCTGGCGGGCCTTCAGATCTCCAATATCTTCATCGCCAGCCCGGCCCTCCGCCGCCGCTTCCTCCGGGAGGTGGACGCGGCAGGTTACAGCCAGCCGAACGTCATGGGCCTCATCGCCTGCCGGGCTGCCTATGAGGGCGGCGCTGAATGGCTGGAGGCTCTGAAGCTCTACCTCCGGGCCAATATCGATTACGTCCGCGCCTATGTGGACGACCGGATCCCGGGCATCACGGCCATCGATTCGGAGGCTACCTATCTGGTCTGGCTTGACTGCCGGGGCCTGGGCCTTTCCGTCGATGAGCTGGAGGACCTGGTCCAGAACGGGGCCAGGCTCTGGCTGGACTCAGGCCGGATCTTCGGAAAGTCCGGCGAAGGCTTCCAGCGGATCAACTGCGCCTGTCCCAGATCAGTCCTGGAGCGGGCGATGGACCAGCTCCGGTCCGCCGTGGAAGCCCTGAGGAAATAGCTCTTCCAACCTCCTCCCCGCCGCCTTCCCGGCGTCATGTCCATGATACCCATATTGCCCATACGCGCGGACAGCGGCTGCCTCCAAGGGGCGGCCGCTGTCCGCTTCGCCATGTCTTTCCCGGATTTAACACAGAACCCCGCCCGCATTTTACGACGGGATGATAGGATGATCGTTATTGAATTATGTGAAAGCGAGGCTGGAAGTATGAACAGGCGCGCGGCGATGATCCTGATCCTGGCGGTGGGGGCGGCCTTCCTGGCCGCGGCCTGGATCTTCGACTGGAACAGTGTCAACACCTATGAATCCCAGAATACCAGCACCAGGTCCTATGTCCGGGCCAGGGTGGAATCCGTGAAGTCCTCGAAGATGGAGGAGGCGCCGGAGGGCAGGCAGCTGGGCGAGCAGGAGGTCCGGGTCCGGATCCTCGAAGGAGCTGAGAAGGGAAAGACCGTCTCCACGGTCAATTACCTCAGCTATGCCCATAATGTTCCGGTGCGGAAGGGGACCCATGTCATCCTGACCGTGGACAGCCCCGAGGGGACCGCGCCCATGTATACCATCATGAACTATGACCGGTCCGTTCCCCTCTGGGTCCTGGTTCTGGCCTTCGCCGCCGCCATGGTCCTGGTGGGGCGGATGAAGGGGCTCCGCGCCCTTCTGGGCGTCACCTATACCCTGCTCATTATCCTTTTGTTCACCCTTCAGGCCATCTACCACGGCTTCAGTTCACTGCCGGTCACCATTCTGACCATCACGGTTTCCGCCGCCATGTCCCTGGTGCTCCTGAACGGGGTCTCGGAACGGACCCTGTCCGGCCTTCTGGCCACCCTGTCGGGGGTGGCGGTGACGGGGATCGTCTTCCAGGTCTTCTCTGTCCTGCTCCGGATCTCCGGCTTCAACCTTCAGGATTACGAAAGCCTGCAGATGGTCAGCATGGGCACGGGAATGACCATTAAGGGCCTGCTTCTGTCCGGCGTCCTGATCTCCGCCCTGGGAGCGGTCATGGATGTGGCGGTTTCCCTGGCCGCGGCCATCGACGAGCTGACCGCCGTCAACCCGGCCTTAACCCGGGCAGACCTCTTCCGGTCCGGCATGAACATCGGAAAGGATATGATCGGGACCATGAGCAATACCCTGATCCTGGCTTACGCCGGGACCTCCATGACCACGCTTCTGGTCCTCATGTCCCTGGGCTACCAGTTCAACCAGCTATTATCCTCGGATCTGATCACCATCGAACTGGCCCGGGGGATCTGCTCCACCATCGGTGTGGTGCTGACCGTACCGGCCGGGTCCCTCATCTGCGCCGCCCTCTACAGCCGGCGGGAAGAAAAAGTCAACTGAGCGGGCGGTCAGTCTGCCGCGGGCGAGAGAACTGGACGGGTCACTCTTCCCGGAAGCCCCGCCTGCGAAACCAGGGGTAGCAGGGAGGCAGGTCCTTCGGGACCCGCATGGAATAATCCGGCTCCCGCTTCTCCAGGAAGGAGTTGATGCCTTCGTCCGCGTCCGCGGCGTCGCCCAGGTACCAGAAAAGCTCGGATTCCGCTTCATGGGCGTCCATGGGGGACGCGGCGCTCTGCATGGACCAGAGCAGCTTTCGGTTCATGGCGTAGGAAACGGGCGCCACGTGGAAGGCCAGGTCCCGGGCCAGGTCCTCCGCCTCGGCCAAGACCCGGTCCGGCTCCGCCACCTTATAGAAGAGACCCATTTCCGCCAGTTCCTCCGCCCGGAAGACCTTCCCGGTCAGGGCGATCTTCATGGCGTTCGTCATCCCCACCAGGCGGGGCAGTATATAACTGGAGCACCCGTCCAGCACGATCCCCCGGCGGGCGAAGACCGCCCCCAGCTTGGCCCGGCTGGATACGATCCGGAAGTCGCAGGGAAGGGTCATGGTGAAGCCTACGCCCACCGCGTGGCCGTTGATGGCCGCGATGGTGGGCTTGTTCACATCCAGGAGAGCCAGGGCGATCCTGCCGCCGCTGTCCCGGTGCGCTTTCGGGGAAACCTTCTTATAGTCAAAGGTATCTCTCTTCCCGCCCAGGTCCATCCCGGCGCAGAAATTCCGGCCCGCCGGGTCCCCGGTCAGGATGATGGCCCGGACATCTTCGTCCTGGTCCGCCCGGCCCAGGGCGTCGATCAGCTCGTCCGCCATATGGTCCGTATAGGCGTTCATCCGGCCGGGCCGGCTGATGGAAAGGGTCAGGATGTGGTCCCGGACCTGGTATTTTATCTCGTCATATCTTTCTGTCATCATTCTGCTCCTTCTGCCTCTCTGATCAGAATCCCTTCTTCGCAAGCTCCTCCATGAGCCGGTCGGCGCCGGTCACGGCGGACTGAATGTCCCCGATCCCGGTGGCGTCTCCCAGGTTGTGGACGGGGGCCCCGGCTTCCAGAAGGGCGTGATACAGACCGTCGTTCGGGTAGGCGCCGACCGCCATGACCACCGTGTCCACAGGGACGGTGATCCGCTGGTCCCTGCCGGCGGCCGCCTCCGCTCCGGCTTCGTCCTTTCTCGTATTCTTCGGGTCCGGATGGATGTCGATGACGGCATGGCCCCGCTCGATGGACCGGGTCTCCGCGTAAGAGTACAAGCGGGCGCCCAGGCGGCGGAGGTCGCCCAGGACCGTCCAGCTGGTCCCCGCCTGGAAGCCGTTCCCCACCTTCCGGACATCCGCCACAGCGACCTGACGGCGGCTGCTGTTCAGGAGGGTCAGGGTCTGATCCACGGGAAGGTAGCCGTAGGTCATGATGTGGGCCAGCTGGTCGGGCTGGAGGGACCCCTCCCTGGCCAGGTACTGGGCCGTTTCGCAGCCCACGGTGCCGCCGCCCACGACCAGAACGTTCCGGCCCGCCTCCCGGCGGCGGGAGAGGACGTCGATGTAGGAGAGGACCTCCACGCTGTCGTCGATGGGGAGGGGGATCTTCTTCGCCTCACCGCGGCCGCAGGCGGTGACGATCAGGTCGAAGGGGGCCGCGTTCAGGGCTTCCGGGGTGCCTTCCTTCTTCAGACAGACCTCCACGCCCAGGTGGTCCAGCATGTTCTGGTAGTAGCGGATCAGGTCCAGGTAATCCTGTTTGCCCGGGGGCGCTGCCACCAGGGGAAGCTGGCCGCCGAGCCGGTCCGACGCCTCCCAAATCTGCACCCGGTGCCCTCTGGAAGCGGCCCGGATGGCGAACTCGCAGCCCGCTGGCCCGCCGCCCACCACCAGGATGGTCTTCCGCTCCGCCGGCGCCGGCAGGGACCGGACCTCATACTCCCGCCCCACCTGGCCGTTGACCAGACACTCGACGGGACGGTTGAAGAAGGCGTTGGCCAGGCAGCCCTGGTTACAGGCCATGCAGCGGCGGATCAGCCCTGCCTCTCCGGCCTCGGCCTTCCGGCACCAGTCGGGGTCCGCGATGTGGGGCCGGCCCAGGCTGACCATGTCGGCGCAGCCCAGGGCCAGGATCCGCTCGGCCACGGCCGGGTCGCTGATCCGATTGCCCAGGGCCACCGGGATGGAGACCGCGTCCTTCACCGCCGCCGCGAAGATGTCGAAGCCGCCCCGGGGCAGGTCGCCCGTGATCTGGGGAACCTTCGACTCATGCCAGCCCCCGGTCACATTCAGCATGTCGATCCCGGCTTTCTCCATGACGCGGGCAAAGGCCGCCGCGTCCTCGGTCGAGCAGCTGCCAGGCACCAGGTCGTTTCCAGCGATCCTCATGGTGACCGGGAAGTCGGGACCCACCGCCGCCCGCACCTCAGCCACCAGTTCCCGGGCGAACCGGGTCCGGTTCTCGAAGGACCCGCCGTATTCGTCGGTCCGGAGGTTGGTCATGGGCGACAGGAACTGGCAGATGAGGTAGCCCGCTGAGGCCAGGAGCTCCACCAGGTCGAAGCCGGCCTTTTTCGCCCGGACCGCGGCCGCCGCCCAGTCCCGCTGGATCCTTCGGATCTCCGCCTGGTCCAGTTCCTTCGGCATGGCCCGGGAGTAGCCGCTGTAAACGGCGGACGGCGCCAGAGGCGTCCTGCTTCCGTTCGCTTCCGGCTGGGCGTAGCGCCCCGCGTGGAAGAGCTGGATCCCGGCCTTCGCGCCCCGCTGGTGGATCCCGTATGTATATTCCTTCAGGCCGGGGATGTAGGTGTCATCCGCCAGGCTCAGCATGTGGTAGGCTCCGCCCACGTCGTCGAACCGGCAGCCGCCCACGAGGATGAGGCCCGCGCCTCCCTCGGCCCGGCGCCAGTAGAATTCCTTAAACCGGTCCGTCACGTAACCATCCGGAGCGTAAAGCGTGTTCAGAGCCGGCATCAGCACCCGGTTCTTCAGGGTCAGCCCATTAATCGTGATCGGTGAGAAAAGTCTCTCGTATTCCATGCCAGATTCCTTTCTGATTCTTTGCCGGGGACAGAGGAGGCCCGGGCCGGCCGTTCCGCCCGTGGAGCGGCGCCTGGCTCAAGTCCCGCGCCGCGCCAGGCTGGCCCGGGCCGCCGTTCCGCCCGTGGAGCGGCGCCGGAGCCTTCGCCCCGGGCGGCGTCCGGAAGAGCCCTGCCGCGCGGGCAGGATGCCGCGGCCTTCTGCCCTGGCCGGACCATGTCTTCTCCTCAGCATTTCGCTTATTCTTAAATTGTAATCTCATTTCGGCCGGTTGAGTAGGGGGAAGTTCCAGCCAGTTCACCGCGGCGGGACCCGGCATTTTACGTAATATTCATTCGCCCTGGCGACTGGATTTCACCTTCCGCTGGTAAACTGACCCTTATGACACGGGAAAAGGGAAAGAGAATGAAGAAAGAGAAAGAAAAGAATCGGGAAAAGGAGAAAAGGAGCCACATCGTCCAGGGGCTGGGGCAGGCGCCGGGGGATCCGGCGGAGGACCGGCCGGATGCGGAGATCGAGGACCGGTTTCCTTTGTTCGCGAAGGTCCGGAGGAACGAGGCAGCGCGGGTCTACATCCGCTGCCAGAACACGGCCCTGAAGGCACTGGGCTATACGGAGCACGGTCACGCCCACGTGAAGATCGTGGCCGACCGGACGAAATACATTCTGGAGACCCTGGGGGAGGACGACCATACGCTGGACCTGGCTTTAACCGCGGCCTGGCTCCACGACATCGGCAATGTGGTCAACCGGGTGGATCACAGCCAGTCCGGCGCTCTCATGGCCTTCCAGATCCTGAATGAGCTTCAGGTGCCCCCAGCCGACATCGCGCCCATCATCTGCGCCATCGGCAACCACGACGAGGGGAATGGGGCCCCGATCACCCGCATCAGCGCGGCGCTCATCCTGGCAGATAAATCTGACGTGCGCCGGTCCCGGGTCCAGCAGGAGGACCCCGCCCGCTTCGACATCCACGACCGGGTCAACTTCTCCGCCACCCGGTCCGAGGTGAAGATCAATAAAGACCACTCCGGCATCAAGCTCAAGCTCCAGATCGACACCCATTACGGGGAGATCGGCGAGTATTTCGAGATCTTCATGGACCGGATGCTGCTGTGCAAGCGGGCCGCCAACAGCCTGGGCCTGGCCTTCCACCTGATCATAAACGAGATGTCCCTGATGTAGGGCCCAGGGCCCCGCGAGGGGGCAAACCCCTGATGATAGATGCCCCTGTAGGAAACGGGGCAGAGGAAAAGCCGCTGGTCCTTCCGGGCCGGCGGCCTTTCGATATGATGGAATGTTTATGAGCAGAGTAATGTGCGCCGTTCACTGCCTGGCCAGGAGTCTGCCCAGCCGCTCCATCCCGGTCCGGATCTTCTCAGGCGGGATGTTGCCGAAGCCGCACCGCATGCAGTTCTTACCGGTGCCATCCGCTTCCGCGAAGAAGCCGACCCCGGGCAGGAAGGCGACGCCGGCCTTCGCCGCGTCGGTCAGGAGCAGGCGGGTGTCGAACCGCTCGGGCAGCTCCACCCAGCAGAAGATTCCGCCGTCCGCGGGGACGCACCGGGTCCCTTCGGGCAGGAAGGTATGGACGCAGTCCAGCATGATGTCCCGGCGTTCTTTATAGATCGCGCACATCTTCGAAAGATGGGCGTCGAAGTAGCCGCGTCGGATATATTCCATGCAGAGCACCTGGTTCACGGTGCTGGTGTGGGAGTTGGTCGCTGTCTTCGCGTCGAACACCCTGCGGATGATGTCCTTCGAGGCCAACACGTAGCCAAGCCGGGCGCCCGGAGCGAAATTCTTCGAGAAGCTCATGTTGAAGATCACATGATCGGTCTTATCGTAGGATTTGATGGGGAGCTGGGGCTCGCCGGAGTAACGGAGGTCCTGATAGGGATCGTCCTCCAGAACCAGGACATCGTACTTCTCCGCCAGGGCGGCGACCGCCCGCCGGCGGTCCTTTGGCAGTGTCCGGCCGGAGGGATTCTGGAAGGTCGGGATGGTATAGATGAGCTTAGGGTGGCAGGTCCGGATCTTCCGCTCCAGATCCTCCATGTCCAGGCCGTGCTCATCCATGTCGACACTGACGCAGCGGGCCCCGTACATCTGGAAGGTTTCCAGGCTCTGGACGAAGGTGGGGGATTCCACCAGAATGACGTCGCCGGGGTCGATGAAGACGGCGCTGACCAGATCGATGCCCTCCATGCCGCCGGTCAGGATCAGGATGCCGTCGGGATCCGCGTGGATCTCCTTCTTCGGCAGAATGTGCCGGGCGATGATATCACGGAATTCTCGAATGCCCATGGGATTGCCGTATTGGAAGGCTTCGACGCCCCGCTTCTCCCGGGTGAAGACATCCTGGGCGATTTCCCGCATGTATTCGATGGGCAGGTTCTCATTCGCGGGGGCGCCGCCGGTGAAGGAGATGATATCCGGGTTCGTCATCCCGTTGAAGAGGTTCCGAACCACTTCCGCGGTCCCGTTCATATAATCCATTCTTTTCGAGTAGCTGACCATAATGTAACTGCCTTTCTCATTTCTTTCATCAATGTTCATGTTCAGTCGGATAAATGCGAGCCGGACGCGTGCCGTTTATTCAGCTGGTCCCACAGGCCGGGGGAGGTTCCTCTGATCCCCAGCTTCTCCGGTTCGAAGGTCAGCCGGGTGACTCCCGCGTTTACCTGGCGTTCGTAATCCTTCAGGGCGATGAAGGCGTTCTTTCCCAGGATCAGGATAATGGGCAGGTTGATGAAGACCATGAAGCCCATGGCGAAATCGGCCATGTTCCAGGCGAACTCAGAGTAGTACAGGCCGCCCATGAAGATGGCGCCTACCGAGATCAGGCGAGCGGCGATGGTGGCGCCTTTCTCGTGGTTCCGGAACATGAAGCACATGGTCACTTCGCCGTAGTAGGACATGGCGATGATGGAGGTGAAGCAGAAGAACCAGACGCTGATGGCGATCAGAACGTTTCCGAAGCCGCCGATGTTGTGGATGAACGCGTTTTGGATGTAGAGAACGCCGTATTCCACATTGGGGAGGTTGTTGACCAGGGTATGGCCGCTGCCGTCCACCACGTTGAAGCTCTTCGTCGCGATGATGGTGACCGCGCCGATCAGACAGATGAGCAGGGTGTCGAAGTAAACGGCCAGGGCCTGGGTCAGGCCTTCCTGGGCGGGATGGTCCACGTCCGCGGCGCCGGCTGCCGTGGTCGCGGTCCCGTGGCCCGCCTCATTCGAGTAGATGCCGCGTTTCACGCCCCAGAGGACCGCGGAACCGATGATGGCGCCGAAAATGGAGTGTGGGTCGAAGGCGGACTTGAACATAAGGGCGAAGGTGCCGGGGATCTCCTTCACATTCATGATCAGGATGACGAGGCAGGTCGCGACGTAGACCAGGGACATGAAGGGGACCGCCTTATTGGCGAAGTCCGCGATCCGGTGGACGCCGCCGAATACGATCAGGCAGAAGACCGCGGCGACGATGAGGGTCGGGACGATCGCCGGGGTCTTCACAACCATGGCTGTGGCCGTCTTAATGGTCAGCATGTTCGGGAGAAGGAGACTGAAGGACTCCGCCAGGACCGCGAAGAAACCGAAGATCATGGCCAGCCAGTGAGCGTTCAGGCCTTTTTCTATATAATAGTGGGTTCCGCCCCGGAGCTCGTCTTCGCTATACTGGACCTTATAGATGTTGGCCAGGGTGCATTCGATAAAGGCGGTGGCGGCGCCGAGCAGGGCGCCAATGCACATCCAGGGGATGGAGCCGGGCCCGCCGAAGCAGATGGCGGTCGCCACGCCCGCGATGTTCCCGACGCCGACCCGGCCGGCCGCGGAGATCATCCAGGACTGGAGGCCTGAAATGCCGTTTTCGGTCGACTGGTTGTTCCCCTTCAGGAGGGCGAACATGTCCTTCAGCCTGCGCCACTGGACCGCCCGGGTCCGGATCGTGAAATACAGACTGACCCCTAAGATGATAAAGGGCGTGTACCAGCCCCACAGGATCCCTACGCACTTGTTCAGCGCGGCGGTTAATACAGCCATAATGAACTCCTTTCATTGGTTCTGCCGAAACCATTCATCTAACAGGCAGGCATTCTCCGAATAATTCAGAATAATTCGTTAATGCCATTATAAAGTTGCACTATTGTACGGGTCAAAGTACATTTTGTACGGTATACTTGAGCAAATGCTCAAGCGAGGAAGAGTCAGGCCGCGGTCAGCCGGCGCGCGGGGTTCTTTGCGAGCATTTAATATAGATTTAACATCACCGGCTGCCTATCCATGGTAGGATGAAATCGTGAAATATTGCGGCCAGTTTGATTTGTCGTGAAATGAACAGGGAGGGAGAAATGGAAATGAGAAGCACGATAAAGAAAAGAGCGGTCTTCATCCTGGCGGCGGTCCTGGTCTTCTGCCTGGCGGTCTGCCTGGTTCCGAAAAGGGCGGACGCGGCCACCGGCGTGAACGTCAAGGGCGTCGACATTCGGATCACGGCCCCGGTCTATGGAAAGGCCTCGTCCGCAAGCGCCAGCCTGAATGTAGGCGCTTCCGCCAAGAAGGCCCTGTCTCTGGAGAAGGTTTACTGGTATAAGGTGCCTAAGTCCAAGCTGAGTGGTAAGAAGGTCAACTTTCAGACGATTTCTGAGGCCGGCCCTGAAGAAATGAAAACGGGAGAGGTGTTCCAGCGGAACTATTATTACATCGCGGTCACTGCCTATGCTGTGGTCGATCCTGATACCATCGCGTCGAACGTGACGACTCAGGTGAACGGCAGCACCGCCAGTGTCTATACCGAGAGAGAAGTGAAAACCAGCGCGACGATCGTGTATGTCGCCCGCTGGTACGCGCCCCTCCGGGACAACCTGAAATACGCGAAGGTGACTGCCCCGAAGATGGTCTTCAACGGTCTGGTGAAGAAGCCGAAGATCACCGTGACCTACCAGGGGCGGACCCTGAAGGAGGGCGTCGACTACACTGTTTCCTACTCCAATAATGTGAACATCGGCACCGCGAAGTTCGTGGTCAAGGGAAAGGGCTACGCCTATAATTCCAAGTCGGGATCCTTCGAAATCGTTCCGGGCGCGACCAAGCTGATCAGCGCGGCTGGCGGGAAGAATCGGGTCACTCTGAAGTGGGCCAAGTATAAGAGGGCGTCCGGCTATCAGATCCAGGCTTCTCCTTATAAAAACTTTAAGACGATCTATGTGACGGAGGAAAAGTCTGTCAGCAAGACCTCCGGCGCCTACAGCGGCATGCCGCGCGGAAAGACCAACTACTTCCGGGTCAGAACCTATACTGTGGTGAAAGGCAAGAAATATTATTCTACGAAGTGGTCGAACGTGAAGTCCGCCTACATCCGCTGACCTGTAAGAGCATGGTGTTCTCAGCCCGGCCGGGACTCCCGGCCGGTTTTTTCGTTTCCTGGGACAGCGTATTCCCGGGAACGGCAGCGCCATTTTATTTCAACATTTTTTCGGAACTGACATCTTGATTTTTTCAGGGGACGTCGAGTATAATTATCAAGCAACGTGTAGCGTTCGACCGCGTAAATCCGGTTGAAGCCACACGTTTCTTTTTTGTCTTGAAAGGGAAGGAATCATGGAAAAGAAAGCGAATTCATTTCTTGAAACGGCTCCGGTCGGGAGTCTGATGCGGAAGTACTCGATCCCATGTATCATCTCACTCGTGGTGGCGGCCCTGTATAACATCGTGGACCAGCTCTTCATCGCGAACGCCAGTTACCTGGGCTCCTATGGGAACGCGGCGAATACCGTCGTTTTCCCGCTTACGGTTTTCGCGCTGGGCATCGCGGTCATGATCGGGGACGGCACCTGCGCCTTTGTCAGCATCTCCCTCGGAGCGAATGAGCAGGAGGACGCCCACAGGAGCATAGGGAACGCGATCCTCCTCTGCCTCATCTGCAGCGTCGCGCTGACAGCGGTCTACCTGATCTTCATGGATCCGATTCTGACGATTTTCGGCGGCCGGGTCAACGCGGAGACCTTCAGACTGGCGAAGGAGTATTTCTTCTGGATCGCCCTCGGGGTCCCCTTCTACATGTTCGGTCAGGCCATGAACCCGATCATCCGGTCTGACGGGAGCCCGAGGTTCGCCATGGCCGCGACGGTGGCCGGCTGCGTCTGCAACATTATCATGGATCCGATCTTCATTTTCCCTCTCCACATGGGAATGAAGGGAGCCGCCATCGCGACGGTTCTGGGACAGGTGCTGACCGCCTTCCTTTCCCTTTGGTACCTCTTCCATATGAAGGCTGTCAAGCTCCAGAAGGGGAGTTTCGGCTTCTGGGGCCGGCTGATGAAGCGGTTCCTGACCCTGGGCATAACCAGCTTTCTGGCCCAGGTGTCTATGGTGATTTCCATGGCGGCTGTCCAGAATATGTGCACGAAATACGGCGCTCTGGACCCGGTCTTCGGGCAGGCCGCTTATGCTCAGATCCCGCTGGCGGTGCTGGGCATCGTCATGAAGTTCTTCCAGATCGCGATCTCGATCGCCATCGGCCTCGCCGCTGGCTGCATCCCGATCGTCGGCTTCAATATGGGCGCGGGCAGGAAGGACCGGGCGAAGAAGATCTTCACCTATCTTCTGATCGGCGAGGCCTGTGTGGGCCTGATCGCCCTGATCATCGTGGAGTGCTTCCCCAGACAGCTGATCGGCATCTTCGGCGCGGGAAACGAGAGCGCTTATTATACGGAATTCGCCGTGAAGAGCTTCCGCATCTACCTGTGCATGATGATCCTGTCTGTGATCAATAAGGGGACCTTCATCTATCTGCAGGCACTGGGGAAGGCGGCCCTCTCCACGATGCTCTCGATGCTTCGGGAGGTTGTGTTCGGCGTCGCGCTCCCGATCATCCTGCCGATCTTCCTGGGACTGGACGGGATCCTCTGGTCCTTCCCTGTGGCGGATATCCTGGCGTTCATGGCTTCCGCCATCGTCATCCGGAAGGTCTACCAGGAACTGGGCGAAGGAGAATCTGCCGCCCTGCCGGCCGCCCAGCGGGACGCCGCGTGATCAGGCCGGCGGGGGGAGCGTTTTCGTTATCCTTCGAGAAAATAGTTATTTCGTCTGTGGCTTGGAGGGATCAGCCCCGCCTTTCGGCGGGGGCGCGATTTCGTTTCCCGCGGAGGATGGCCTCAGTCCTTCTCCGGGAATAGCAGGCCGAAGACCAGATGAGCCAGGGGCGCCGCGAAGAACATGTTCCAGAAGAAGGCCATGGGCAGGTTCTTGATCACGGTCCCCGCCCAGATGGCCGGGAGCTGGACCAGGGGCTGCCCGGCCAGGAAGATGTTGAAGAGGAGGCTGGCGGCCAGGCTCATGGTGGGGCACATGATGGCCACCGTTCCGGCCTGCCGCATGAGCCGGCAGAAGTAGGGATTGTCCCGCCCCGGTTCAGTGTATTTCCGGGCGAAGGCGGCCCCGATCCGGTTTCCCCAGAGGCTGGAGGTCACGAATACGATGAGCCCCATATAGCTGGCCTCGATCAGCGCCTCCAGGAAGATGTGGTCCGTCAGATGGGAGAAGCCGCCGGGCTGCAGGGGGATCCCCCGTTTAATGGCGACATTATAGACCTCCATTCCGTAGGCCATGATGTAGGACATGAGGAGGCCGAACACGGCCCCCTGTTTCTTATTTTTCGGCATGGTCTGTACCCCTTCCTGGCGTCGCGCCGGACAAAACCCAGCCGGCCGGACGTTCTCCGCCCCGGCAGGCCGCGCCGGTCCCGGCGGCTTGCCCGCGGCCCCCTCTCCCGGATTCTCCCGGGCGCCGGACCGCAAAAAAAGAAGCAGACAGCCTGGAGCTGTCTGCCAACGTGTAATAACGCTCTTTATTTTAATACGAGAGCCGGCGGATTTCAAAAAGATTTTTTCTCGGGCCGCTGTCTGCCAGGGATCTGGGGGCGGGGCATCATCCCCGCTGGCGCCGCCCGCCAGGGATCTGGGGGCGGGCCCTCATTTTCCGGGCCGCCGCTTCCGGACGGAGTAGCCGAAGGAGCCAAGCGCCTGGCCCAGGCCGAAGTATTTACCGTGGACATAACAGGTCAGGCCCGCGTCCTCCAGGTGGAAGCGGCCTCCTTCGTCCATGAAGGCCCGGTCTACCTGGACATGGGTCACTTCGGCCAGGAAGAGGTCATGGCTGCCCAGGGGCAGGACCTGACGGACCTGGCATTCGATGTTGACCGGGGATTCCTGAACGATGGGCGCGGCCACGGTGACCGCATCGCCTTCTGTCAATCCGCAGGCTGTGAATTTATCCAGGTCCCTGCCGGACCAGACTCCGCAGAAGTCGCAGGCGCGGAGCAGAGGCTCGTTCACCAGGTTGATGACGAACGCCTTCGACCGCTGCAGGATCCCGTAGGAGAACCGCTCCTTCCGGACGGCGATGGAGACCATGGGCGGGTCTGTGCAGACTGTGCCGGTCCAGGCCACGGTGAACAGGTTGGGGAAACCGGTGTCCGGGTCCCGCAGGCTGACCAGGACGGCGGGGATGGGGTAGAGCATGTTGCCGGCCTTGGGGAAGGAGAGCTTGGTATGGTCGTTGACGGGGGCAGGCGCCGCGGGCGGCCGGTCTTCCCTCCGTCTGGCTGCCGGCCGCCCCTCGTGCCGGCTGCCTCCTTTACTGGCGTGCCCGCGGCCAGTCCGACCGCCGGGGGCCCGGTCTTCCTTCCGCCGGGCATCCGATTCACCGCCGCGCCGGCTGTTCTTCCGGCGGGCGGCGGCCGGCCCCCGTTTCTGCCGGTTCAATGATCTATTATTCTCCAATCGAGCGCTTCCTTTCGATGCAGGTCATGTTTCAGGTGTCTTCTATATTTTGCCCCGGCGGCCGCTCCGGGTCAACGGGCTTGGACTGAAATTGGACGAAATACAGTGCAGTATATCGCTTGTTTTTTCTTTGACAATAGGTTTTCAAAGCGTATAATTTAGGTGCATGAAAAAACAATCTTGTATAATGTGCACATTAAGCGGGGGAGGGGCAGGAGCGTTTGAAACTGTGTCCCGCGCCGAAGGTGCTGGAAATTCGTTATTTCATCCGTCGTAGTTAATGAAAGTCTGTGGAGCGGATTTTGTCCGCGGGGAGGAACACATGAAAACATTCGATTACACTTGCAAAGCGACGCTCGGTCTGCACGCCCGGCCCAGCGCCATCCTGGCCCTGGAGTGCAACGCCATGAAGAGCGCGGTCACCGTCGAGAAGGGCGGCAAGAAGGCCAATGGCACCAACGCCCTCCAGCTCATCGCCCTCCGCGCTTCGAAGGGAGAGGTCCTCCACATCTCTGTCGAGGGGCCTACCGAGCAGGAGGATTATGATCGTCTGCAGGAGGTGTTCGCCCACATCATCCCCGTGGACAATAACCTGGATGTGCTGAAGGTGGCCTTCTTCGGGACCAAGGACTACGACCGGATCTATTTCGACGAGCTGTCCGACGATAAGGGTGACGGCGCCTATAACTGCGACCTGACCTACTTCCAGAACCGGCTGACGAAAGAGACGGTCCACCTGACCGAGGGATTCGACGCGGTCTGCATCTTCGTGAACGATGAGGCCCCGAAGGAGGTCGTGGAGCAGATGGCGGAGAACGGCATCCGGCTGATTCTCCTCCGCTGCGCCGGCTTCAATAATGTGGACCTGGAGGCCGCGAAGGCCTGCGGCATTACCGTCCTCCGCGTCCCCGCCTATTCCCCCTACGCCGTCGCTGAGCACGCCATGGCCATTCTCCAGGCCGCGAACCGCCGTCTGCAGAAGGCCTATAATAAGGTCCGCGACAATAACTTCGCCCTGAACGGCCTGATGGGGACCGACCTTCATAATAAGGTGGCCGGCATCGTCACCACCGGCCGGATCGGCCAGTGCATGGCCAGGATCTGCAAGGGCTACGGCATGAGCGTCATCGCCTGGGACGCCTTCCCGAATAAGAAACTGGAGGAGGAAGGCCTCCTGACCTACGTCTCGAAGGATGAGCTCTTCGAGAAGGCCGACCTCATCTCCATCCACGGTCCCCTCATCATGGGGGAGGGCGGCACCTACCACCTGATTAATAAAGAAGCCATCGATAAGATGAAGGACGACGCCATGCTGGTCAATACCGCCCGGGGCGGCTTCATCGACACCGAGGCCCTGATCGATGCCCTTCGCCAGGGCAAGTTCCACGCTGTCGCCCTCGACGTCTATGAAGGCCAGGATGAGGTGGTCTATACCGATCATTCCGACGATGTTCTGAATAACGACGTGGTGGCCCGCCTCCTCGCCTTCCCGAACGTGATGGTGACCTCCCACCAGGCTTTCTTCACCCGGGAGGCCCTCCAGGCCATCGCCGCGGATACTATGGAGAATGCCCGGAATTTCCTCCAGGGTCTGGATTACGGCACCGCGGAGGTCGTTCGCGCCTGAGTGAGGCATTTGCGGAAATGGCCGGGATGGCGGAAAAATCCGCCGCCCCGGTCTTTTTTTCGCCCGCGCTTGCCATGGGCGTGCGCCCAGTGGTAAAGTTAAATGAAGAAAACGCGGAATTTCACGTGGGAATCTCAGGAAGAGGAGGAGCAGCGATGGCGGACGTAAAGCGGATCCTATCATTTATCGACGGTATGGCGGACTGGAGTGAGCCCTGCGCGGCTGGTGTCCAGCGCCCGGCCTTCACCCCGGCCTACCGAAGGGGGGCGGACTGGGCAATCCGCGCCTTCCAGGAGGCGGGACTGGAGACCCGAGAGGACGGGGCCGGAAACATTTTCGGTCTGCTCCCTGGCAGCCGGGTCCATGATAAATGGATTATGGCTGGATCTCACCTGGATTCGGTGAAGTGCGCCGGGAAATATGACGGGATCTCCGGGGTGGCCTGCGCCCTGGAGGCGGCCCGGATGATCCGGGAGAGCGGCGAGCCCCTGGCCCTGGACTTCGCGGTCGTTGGCATGATGGAAGAAGAGGGGACCACCACCGGTCACTGCTGCCTGGGCAGCGCCTTCATGGTCGGGAAGCTTGGAGAAGCGGACCTGGACGAGATCAGAGAGGCGGAAGGAGACCGCACGCTGCGTCAGCTTTTGTCTGACTACGGGACGGACGGACCGCTGCACTCCCTGGC
>CACZTH010000008.1 GCA_902784035.1 uncultured Eubacteriales bacterium | reverse complement strand
GAGCGCGTGTAATTGAATTTTCCACCATGGAAGGCGGTCCGGCGGGGATGCCGGGCTGTCTTCTTTTTTCTTCTCCGACTCTCTCTCCGCGGTCGTCTGACAGTCTGTCCAGACCTGCCCGGCGCCGAAAAAAGTTCCCCTGATGGCCGGTCGGACCTTCGCCTTTCGCGTGACAGACGGCGGATTTTATTATATATTAGAGTTAGAATAGACGGAAAAAAGACGCGATTCCGCGTCTTTCGAATCGGAAAGAGAGGGGGGGACGTTATGCGCGGCAGGAACGTCCTTCTTCAGGACGAGGCCTACCAATTCCTGAAGAAGAAAATTATTGAGGGAGATTTCGAGAAGGACCGGATCTATTCCCTGAACGTGATCACCGCGTCGCTGGACATGTCGAAGACGCCTGTCCGGGACGCGCTGATGAATCTGGATAAGGAGGGCTTGATCGATATCCTTCCCAGCAGGGGATTCTGCCTTCACCAGATCACCAGGAAGGAGGTCATCGAGCTTTTCCAGCTCCGCTGCGCCATCGAAGGCTACTGCGCTTTCCGTTTGACGATGGATTATATCCAGACCGGGATCTGCCCGGAGATGGAGGAAATGGCGGAGAATCTGGAGGAGCAGAAGAAGGTCATTCAGGATGGAGGCTGCCTGAAGGAATTCCTCCAGGTCGACCGGGAATTTCACAACGTCATCATCAATTCCTCCGGCAATGGGGAGTTCCAGACTATCATGCGCCGGGAAGAATATAAGAATAATGACTTCACCCTGAATTCTCTGTCCCAGCACGGACGTTTGGAGAAAACGGTGGAGGAACATGAGGAGATCATGAAATGGATCGGGGAGAAGGATCCTGTGAAGGCGCAGTCAGCCATGCTGGCCCACCTGGGGACCCCGCTGGAGACCGCTCTGGAGACGATGAATACGGTATAGGCGCCTGGCGGAGGGAGCCTGTCCCATTCTTCATTTATTCTGTTCTTATGATATAAAAACAGCCCCGGGAGAGGGCCTTTCAGGCGCGGAAAGCGCGGGAAAGGGAAGAATCCTCTCTGACTGGGGCTATTTAATTACTGGAAGATGATGGCTCGGACCGGGCAGACCGGGGCGCAGTAGCCGCAGTGGACACATTTACTGGGATCGATCTCCGCCAGTCCATGGTCGTTCCAGTGGATGGCATGGCTGGTGCAGCGCGCCACGCAGGTGCCGCAACCCTCACAGTCGCTCTGGTCGACCTTCATCCGCTTGCCGCTGGTGTCCGGGACGTAGGCGGGGTCCAGCCTCCCCGACAGGTAGTCGGCGGCAGTGTCCACTTCGTCGGCCGTCCCCAGGCCGACCATGACGGAGCAGTTTCCGGGAATAGAACAGGCGTAATCCAGGCAGGCCCGGTAGTCCGTGATCAGGTTGCCGCCCCCGAAGGCCTTCATGGTAAATACGCCGATCCCCTGGGCGGCCAGGAGGCGGATGGCGCTTTCCATCTCTTCCCGCCGGGCAGGCCGGTCCTGAAGAAAGGGGGAGTGAGGGTCCTGGACGGTCCCGTCACAGGTCCGTATCCCCAGGCCCGCTCGGTTGCAAAGGGCGAAGACCGCGTCGCAGGCGGATTCTTCCGCCATGGCCCGGGCGGCGTCCACATGATGGGTAGAGATCCCGATGGCCTTGATTTTCCCAGATGCCTTCAGGTCCCGCAGGGCCTGCCAGGCGCCGGCCCGGGTCTGAAAGTCCGGCATGCCGCGGACCTCGTGAAGAAGGAAGAGGTCCGCCTGATCCAGGTCCAGGGCGGACAGGCAGTCTTCCACGGCCCGGGTCATGCCCGCGTAGTCCTTCGCCAGGGATTTGCTGCAGATGACCGGGGCCGCCAGGTCCGGGTCCCGCCGGGCCTGGTCCAGGGCCGGTCTCAGGTACCGGTAGGTATCGTAATATTCGGCGGTGTCCAGGAAGTTGATGCCCTTCTTCAGAGCCCGAAGGATGACCGCGGCGCCGCTTTCAACGGACAGGTTCATCTGAGAGAAGCCCATGGTCAGGGTCCCCATGCCCAGGGGGCTGACCAGGAGCCCGGTCTTTCCGAGAGGATGTTTTACCAAAGGCGCTCCTTTCTCCGCGCTCAGCCGCGGCGGCTTGTAGTTCCAATTCTCCGCGCTCAGCCGCGGCGGTCTGTATTTCCAAGTCAATTCTCCGCGCTTAGCCGCGGCGGCCTGTATATTCCATTATACGGCGAAGGATCAGCTTAGGCAATGGAAACTTGCGGCAGGAAGGGGAAATCCGTATACTAATAAAAAGCGGAGGAAACGACCATGAAGACCATTTATTTCGCCCGGCACGGGCAGACCGTCTGGAATGTCGAGAATAAGATCTGCGGGGCCACAGACAGCCCGTTGACAGAGAAGGGGCGGGAACAGGCCCGGGAGCTGGCGGAGGAGATCAGGGAGCAGGGGCTGGTCCTGGAGCGGATCCTGTATTCGCCTTTGTCCAGGGCGAGGGATACGGCGCTGATCGTCTCGGAGGTGACCGGTATCCCGGCCCGGGAAGAGCCCCGGCTCATGGAGCAGAACTTCGGGAAGTGGGAGGGGACGGCCAGAAATGGCCGGGAATTCGCCCTGGATAAGGAGAATTTCATTCATTCCTTCGGAACGGGGGAATCCAATCTCCGGACGGCCCAGCGGATCTACAATCTGCTGGATGAACTCGCCCGGACCCCATCGGAGGCGCCTTTTCTTCTGGTGGCCCATAATGGCATCGCCCGGATGGTGAACAGCTATTTTTTCGACATGGAGAATGAGGAGTTCGCCCGGTTCGGGATCCGAAACTGCCAGCTGGTCCGGTACGACTTCTGCTAGCGGAGAATGGCGGAAGAGAGGATCTTCCGAGAAGCTCGCCGGCCCGGGCGGCCGGACGGCCGGACGGCGGGACAGCGGGGCGACAGGCAGGTTGCCCTTTGTCAGAAAGACGGGAATATGAAAAGGCCGGCCCCCTAGCGGGGACCGGCCCTTTTCCGTGCGGGCAGATGCTATACGATGAAGCTCTGAGTGTAGCCTTCGATCCGCTGCTTGATGGGCAGCCAATCCAGGGTGCGCTTGATGTTTCTGTCCCAGAAGTCCCAGGTATGTCCGCCGTCCTCTTCCAGGTACTTGATGTTGACGAGGTTCTTCGCTTCGTCATAGAAGTGTCTGTTCTCCTTCAGCATGAAGTCCTGGAGGCCGATGTACATGGACAGATCGGGGATCTCCACGCCGGCGGCGACCTGCTCTTTCAGGCGGGTCAGAATGTCGTCCTTTCCGCCGCGCGGATCCTTTCCGTCGAAGGTCATGTAGTCTTCCGCCTCGCTGTAAAGGGTCTTGTCATCGAACAGGGTGCCGACGTCCAGGACGCCGGACAGGCTGGCGGCAGCCCCGTACAGGTCAGGCCGCTCGATCGCCGCCTTGAAGGCGCCGTAGCCGCCCATGGACAGGCCGGCGATGAAGGTGTCTTCCTTCTTCTGAGAGACCTGGAACATGTTGCCCACGATCTTCGGCAGCTCTTCGGTCAGGAAATCGAAGTACTGGTAGCCGTGGGGCTGGTTGATGTAATGACCTCTGTAGGTAGTCGGCATGACGACCACCAGGCCCATATCCATTACGTACTGCTCGACATTCGTGAAGCGGATCCAGCCGGACTGGTCTCTCATGATGCCGTGGAGCAGGTAGAGGACCTGGAAGGGGGGCTTGATCACGTCCCGCAGGGCTTCCGGGGTACGGGTGGTATTCTGGGGGTAGATGACCTCCATTCCCGTATCGATCCTCAGTGTGTCAGAATAGTATTCAATGTGCATGGAAGGCATAAGCTTACCTCACTTTCTGTGCCAAATCCTTCAGCGTTCCACGTCTCTACTCGTTCGCGGCGGGGAAGGTGCCGTCCTTCTTGTCCTTGCTGAATCTGTAGGGGATGGTGATGAACAGGAGGTAGATCAGGAACGGCGCGGCCAGCAGCGTGAAGGCGGTGTAGCCCTTGCTGATGATGGCCAGGATGCCGAACCGGCTGAAAGCGACGGAGACGATGGTGATGATGAGACCCACGAGACCTCTTCTGAACTCCGGGCTCTTCTCCTTCATGAGATCCTTGCCCAGCCAGATGGAGTAACGCTCGCTGACGCCGAACAGCATGGCGACACCGGTGGAGACCATGGCGGACACGGCGATGGCGACGTAGACGTACTGCGCCCAGGCGCCGGCGCCGATCAGCTTCTGCATGGTGTAGAGCATCGGGATGGGCTCCTTGGTGATCTCAGGCATACCGGCGGCGAACAGGAAGGTGCAGGCCGCGGTGCCGCATCCGCAGAGGATAGCGGTGATCAGAGCGGACAGGAGAGAATCCTTCTTGCTGCCCAGCAGGTTCTGGGAGGCAGGAATGGCGGCGTTGGAACCGCAGGTGTACAGAACGACGACGGACATCATGATCATCCAGGCATAGCCGGTGGAGAAACCATAGTCCTTCGGCGTGGTCCTCT
>CACZTH010000007.1 GCA_902784035.1 uncultured Eubacteriales bacterium | reverse complement strand
TTCCCGCATGTTTCCGTGTAGTTCCAGGACGCGGACGCTCCCCGCCTTCTGGTGCAGACCGTCGATGTTCTGGGTGACGATGGCTTTGAGTTTCCCCGCCTGCTCCAGTTCCGTCAGCTTGTAGTGGGTGGCGTTAGGCGCAACGTCCAGGGTCTTCAAAGATTCCTTGAACTCCTTATAGAAGATCTCCGGATGGCGGATCATGAAGGAATGTTCCCGCTTTTCCTCCGGCCAGAAGCCGTTCTCGTCGGGTCCCTCCTTGTCGATCCCGTCCACGCCCCGGTAGTCCGGGATGCCGCTCTCGGTGGACACGCCGGCGCCGCCGAAGAATACGATGTTATCCGCTCCGTCAATGATCTTTCTCAGTCGCTCATCCATGATCCTGGACCTCCTTCTCGTTCAGATCTGTTTCGCTGGTTCAGAGGACAGTAGATCCGATCTTCATGACCGGTCCCACATCCGGGCTGGGCAGGGGCTCCAGCTCCGCCCGGGGACAGGGCTGGTAGACCGCGTCCTCCGGCAGCCGGTAGAGGATCAGGCCCCCGCGCTCCTTATAGCCGGTGTTCCACAGGGTCCAGAAGTCCAGCCATTCCCACTCCCCGTAGGTCACGGCCTTCACCCGCCGGCCCCGCGGCCCGTCCTCCCAGCCCGTCAGGGTGAACCAGTGCCAGACATACTCCTTCATGGACCCGGCCCGGTGCCTGAGGATCAGGACCGAAACAGGAATACCGCTGTCTATCTGGTCCTGAACAGCTTCGAACGCCTCCTCCCAGGGGGCGTAACCGTCCAGGGTATCCATGGTGATCCCGTCCGCGCCCAGGTCGGACAAATACTTCCCGTATCCGTCCGTAAAGAGGCTCAGCCGGTTGACCCCATGCATCCGGGGCCTCAGGTAGGGCTTCATCTGGCCCGCGAAGGCGATATAGTCCTGCCGGCTCATCTGGTCCGGCAACTCCGGGGCCACCGGCAGGCCGAAATACTTAAGGAAATACAGAGAGGCCTCGCAGGCCGTTTCCGCGGCGCAGCCGCCCACGTTCATCCACCAGTCGGTGAACCAGTCCTGGTCCCCCCCATATTCACCATCGATGTAGAAATAATCCAGTTCGTTCCTCGCCATTTAAAGTCTCCTCGAAGTTTAATTATACCACAGGGATCTGGCAGATTAACGTAGAGCTTCTGTGAAAAGACCGGCGACTGGCCCTCTGGCCCGGCCGCGGGCAGACCGCGGGCAGATTCCGCCGGCGGTCCGCCCTGCCCAGTCCGGGTGTCCGGCCCTGGTTTCCGGTTCGGGCCACACCCTCTGGCCGAACCAAACCGCAATTGTTTTCGAAAAAATTGTACGACGCGGACTTCCGAAGTATAATATATGGAAATTCAGCCGTCCAGGCGCCATTCAAGACGGGAGAAATGGCGAGCCCCCTGTCTGGACGGGAACCTGTCATTTCCGGCGGATCATTTCATTACCATACAATAGAAAAGGGCGAGAACCGTTATGAAACCCATTCTTCTCCAGTTTAAGAACGATCCTGACCAGCTGCTCTATGAGCAGCTGTACAACTATCTGAAGCAGGAGATCCTCCATGGTCAGATCCTCGCCGGTGAGCGGCTTCCCTCTCTCCGGCAGGCGGCGAAAACCCTGGGCGTCAGTGTGACCACCGTCCAGACCGCCTACGAACAGCTGCTCGTGGAAGGCTATGTGGAGAGCCTGCCCCAGTCCGGATTCTACGCCTGCGACCTGGGAAAAGCGGCAGGCGCCGCCCGGGAGGTGCCCCTGACCACGGTGAAATTCGAGGAAGGCCCCTTTCAGGAGCCTCCCTACCGCACTGACCCCGCCTCCTTTAATTTCGTGAAATGGAAGAAGGCCATGTCCACAGTCCTGACCGACTGCCAGGACCTGCTTCTGTATGACGGCGACAGGCAGGGGGAGCCCGCCCTCCGCCGGGAGATCGCCCGGTATGTATATTCCTCCCGCGGCGTGGTCTGCACCCCGGACCAGATCGTGATCAGCGCCGGCACCCAGCAGCTCATGAACCACCTGGCCCGGATCCTCCGCCGAATGAACGTGGACCTGATCTGCGCCGAGGACCCCGGCTACAGGCCGGCGGAAAACATCTTCCGTGACCGGGGCTTCGCCGTATCCAGGATCCCTGTGAACGCCCGCACCGGCATCGACGTGGAAAAGCTGCCGGAGAACGTGAGAACCGCGGTCTATGTGATCCCCTCCAACCAGTTCCCCACAGGCGCCATCCTCCCGGTGGCCCGCCGCTATGAGCTGCTGGAGTGGTCCCGCCGCAACGCCAGCATCATCATCGAAGACGATTACGACAGCGAGCTCCGCTACTTCGGAAAGCCCCTGCCTTCGCTTCAAGGCCTGGACCCCCAGGCGGACGTGGTCTACCTGGGCTCCTTCTCCTCGACCCTCTGCGCGGCGGTCCGGATCAGCTTCATGGTCCTCCCGCCGAAGATGGCGGACCTCTTCCGATCTTTCCGGGACGAATTCGACCAGCCCTGTTCGAAGGCCGAGCAGCTGGCCCTTGCCCTCTTCATGGAGCGGGGCTTCTACCGCGCCCATATTAACAAGCTCCGCCGACTTTACGCCCATAAGCTCCGGGTCGCCGCGGACACCTTTCACCAGCAGGCCCCGGACTTCATCACCACAGTGAACACCAGCTCCGGCATCAATATGACCCTCCAGGTCCGGACGAAGCTCTCCCCGGAGGAACTGTCCGAACGGGCGAAGACCCTCCGGCTCCAGGTCACGCCGGCCGAGGGCCTGTCCCGTCCCGGCTCCGCCGCCATGATCTTCTATTACAACCAGGTGCCCTCCAGCGAGATGGCCCAGGCTGTGGCCGACCTGATCAGGGCCTGGCGGTCCACAGAGGAAGAAAAACCCGCTGGTCAGGACGGCGCGGCTCCCGCTCCCGCCGGTGACGGAGACGACGGGACCGGCCGGCCCTGAGCCGCGGGACAGACATTCCTACAGCTTCTCCTCCCCCGCTGTGAAGTCCATGCCGGAGGTCTTGCTGATCTTGCCGTTCACATCGATGATCAGACACTCGTAGCCCTTCATGCCGCTGATCAGCTTCCGAGCCTGATCCTTTCCGAGAATCAGGCAGTAGGTAGCCAGGCTGTCGCAGTCCGCCGAGTTTCCGTCCTTCGATACGATGGTGACGCCCCGGATGTCCGTCTCCACCGGAAGGCCGGTCTTCGGATCCAGGATATGGTGGTAGAGCTTTCCGTTCTTTTTGAAATAGCGCTCGTAAACGCCGGAGGTGACCAGGGTCTGATCCTTGGCCGGAACGGTGCCCACGATGGCGGACTGATCCGAGAAGGGTTTCTCGATGCCGATCGTGAAGGGGGTCCCGCCTTTGTCCCCGATGGTGACGATGTTGCCTCCCAGGCTCACGATGGCGGAAGTGACGCCCTTCGACCGGAGCAGGTCGGCGACCCTGTCGGCGATATAGCCCTTCCCGATGCCGCCCAGATCGATCTCACCGCCGGTCTTCGTCAGCCGGATCTTCCGGCCGGAGATCTGGATCTGCTGGTAGCCGATGGAGCGGACGGCGGCGGCGAGCTGAGCCGCTGTGGGGACCGTATGCTTCTCACTGTGGAAGTTGTAGAGGTCCTCAGCCTTCCCGATGGTGATGTCGAACCGGCCGCCGGACAGGTCGCCGTAGGAGATGCCCTTCTTCACCAGATCCACGGTCTCCTGGCTGCAGGTGACCCAGCCGCCGTCCGCGTGGTTGATCCGGTAGATCTCAGTGCCCTTCTTCGTCTTACTCAGCCTATCCTCGTATTTCCGGCAGAGCTTGAAGGCGTCGTCGATGGCGGCGGAAGCCTTCTCGCTGGACATGTCCTTCATGTCGTAGACGGTGATCTTACAGAGCGTATCGAAGTAATAGCTCTCCCTCGTGACGGGGTCCGGGGTCCCGCAGGCTGTCAGCGCCAGTGTGGGCAGGGCAAGGGCCAGGACCGTCATCAGCAGGGATATGGCTCGGTTCAGACGTTTTCTCATCAGGATCTCCTCCTTACATCGGCCTTATCTTATCAAATCTCTGCCCCCGCCGCAACGCTTCCGCGTTTCCACGCCGGGCAGGCTATGGTATAATACTTGGATATGAAGAGAGAAAGGCTGATCCGAAAAGCTGACATCGCGCTTTTTTTCGCGCTGCTCCTGGTGGGGGCCGCGCTGTTTCTGCTGTCCCTCCGCGGCAGCGTCACCGGCGCCGCCGCCATCGTGAAGGTGAATGGGAAGGTCTACGGGCGCTACAGCCTGGCTCAGGACCGGACCATCACCATTAAACAGGACGGCCACACGAATGTCCTCCGGATCCGGGACGGCGAGGCCAAGATGATTTCCGCCTCCTGTAAGAACCAGATCTGCGTCCACCACGCGGCCATTTCGAGGGGGAACCAGTCCATCGTCTGCCTCCCCAACCGGGTCAGCGTGGAAATCACCGGCGGGAAGGAGGCGGACATCGATGCCCACACCTGATGAGAAACAGCGCCCCTCCTTAAGGAGAACCGGACGGGGGCCCGGAGAAAGGGCCGGGCGGACGGCCCCTTCAAGCCGCGGAGAGAGACAGACGTCCCCCGCCGGCCGCGGAGACAGGCGAGCGGCCCGCCGGGCGGCCATCGGCGGTATGTTCGCCGCCCTGGCCCTCGTCCTGTCCTACGTCGACCACATCATCCCATATAATGTGGGCATCCCCGGCATCAAGCTTGGCCTGGCCAACCTGGTCATCCTCCTCTGCCTCTACGAGATGGACGCCCGTACCGCCTTCGTTACCAACCTGGTCCGGATCCTCATGTCCGGCCTCCTGTTCACAGGGGTCATGGCCATGTTCTACTCCCTGGCCGGGGGACTGATCAGCTTTCTGGTCATGTGGTCCCTGAAGAAGTCCGGAAAGTTCTCCATCGTCGGCGTCAGCATGGCCGCCGGCGTGGCCCATAACTTCGGCCAGCTCCTGATTGCCTCCCTGGTAGTGGAAAACCTCCGCATGTTCGTCTATTTCCCCATCCTGGTCTACACAGGCATGGGCGCCGGCATCCTGATGGGCTTTCTGACCCACCTGGTCATGCGGCGCCTGCCGAAGACACTGTTCGCCTGAGCCGGCCCCGCCGGCTCTTTTCATACGCGCGGCCCGCCGCGGAAAGGTATTGAAAATGAAAAAAGAAATCGAGCTTCTCCAGTCCGCCATGGCCCTGGCCGGGACGGACTTCTGCCTGGTCCCCTCCGGTGACGGCCACGGCTCTGAATACTTCGCGCCCCATTTCGACTGCTGCACCTGGCTGTCCGGCCTGACCAGCGAGGCCCAGACCCTCCTGGTCACCCGTGACGCCGCCTTCCTCTGGACCGACGGCCGCTATTTCCTCCAGGCCGAGCGTCAGCTGGCCGGCTCCGGCATCACCCTCATGCGGATGGGCGAGCCCGGCGTCCCCCGGGTCGACGAGAAGCTTCTGGAACTGGTCCGGGCCACCCGCCACAGGCCCGCCGTCCTGGCCTTCGACGGCTCCATTCTGACCGCCGGCGTCGCTTACCTCCTGGCCGTGAAACTGATCCCCGCCGGCTGCAAGCTCCGGGGCGACCTGGACCTGGTGGGCCAGATCTGGCGGAACCGGCCGTCCCTTCAGCCCGCGCCCCTCAGAACCCTGCCCCTGTCCTCCGCCGGCAGGACCGTTTCCGATAAGCTCTCCGACGTCCGGGCTGAAATGAAAAAGGCGGGCGTCACCCACCTGCTCCTGACTGACCTCATGGAATGCGCCTGGCTGTCCAACCTCCGGGGCGCTGATGTGGCTTACACACCTGTCTTCTTCGCCTACGGCCTGGTCACCGGGAAGGACTTCACGCTCTTCACCATGGCCGGTCTGCCGGAGGACGCGGACCCGGTCATCCAGGGCCGGCCCTATGAGGCCGTGGGTGAGGCAGTCGCCAGCCTGCCCGCCGGCTCCGTGGTCCGGGTGGACGGGGCCACCTGCTCCTTCGACCTCATGACCCGGATCCCACGGACCTGCCGGATCCAGGACCAGCCCACCCCGGTCGCCCTTCTGAAGGCCGTAAAAAACGAAGGAGAGCTTACCGCTACCCGTCTGGCCCATCTCTACGACGGCCTGGCCATGGTGAAATTCCTCCGCTGGGTGAAGGCCGCCGCGAAGGGCGAAGCCTGGGCGGCGGAGGCCCTGGCAGGCCGTCCCCTGACCGAGCTTTCCGCCGCCGCCTTCCTCCGGGCCTGCCGGATGGAGGAGCCCGGCTGCTTCGACCTGAGCTTCGAGACCATCTCCGCCTACATGGAAAACGGGGCCGTCATCCACTATGCTCCCACCGCGGAAACAGACAAAAAAATCCAGCCGGCGGGCTTTCTCCTGGTGGACAGCGGCGGCCAGTACCAGACCGGCACCACCGACATCACCCGGACCATCGCCCTGGGCCCCCTGACCGAGAAGATGAAGACCTGCTACACCCTGGTCCTGAAGTCCCACATCGCCCTGGCCGCCATGGTCTTCGATGACGCCAGCTCCGGCGCCGACATGGACGCCGCCGCCAGGAAGCCCCTCCGCGACCAGGGTCTGGATTTCCTCCACGGGATCAGCCACGGGGTCGGCCATGTCCTCAGCGTCCACGAAGGACCTAATGGCATCCGCCGAAATCCCGGCCCCTCCGTGATCCGCCCCGGCATGATCCAGTCCGACGAGCCCGGCGTCTACCTGGCCCACGAATTCGGCGTCCGGATCGAGAACGAGCTTCTCTGTGTTCCCGCCCCGGAAGACGCGCCCCTGACCGTCTCCGGCCGCGCCGACGGAAGCGGCCCGGCCGGCTCTCAGCCCGCCGCGATGGCGCCCGCGGGGAGCAAGCCATCCCGCTACCAGTTCGAATCCCTGACCCTCTGCCCCTACGACCGGGCCGCCATAGACCCCCGGCTCCTGACGCCGGCAGAGCGGGCCTGGGTAGACCGCTATCACCAACGGGTCTACGAGGCCCTGTCCCCCCGCCTCCAGGACCAGCCGGAACTGCTGTCCTTCCTGGCGGCCGAGACGAGACCTCTGTAGGGGGCGGCCCCTGGGCGCCCGCTCACAGATGGCGGCCCCTGGGCGCCTCTTCACACGCCCCATCCTCAGGCCGGAGGGGACCGGCGCACAACGGTGAAGGGAACCTGTTCCCAAGAGGCGCCCTCAGCCCGCAGGGGAAAGGCTCGCGGTCACCGCTTATTGGACCTGCGCCACAGGCCCAGGTCCTCAGCGTCCCGGATCAGCTGGTCCCGGAAGTCCGGGTGGGCGATGGAGATCAGCATCTCCGCCCGCTCCCAGGTGGTCTGGCCCACCAGGTTGACGATGCCATACTCCGTGACCAGGTAGTAGGCCTGGCTGCGGGGGTCGGTCACGATGCCACCCTGGAAGGTGTGCTTCATGCGGGAGTGGATGGTACCGTCCTTCTCCCGGAAGGTCGAGGTCATGCAGACGAAGGCCTTCCCTCCCCGGGACATGGCGGCGCCGGTCAGGTAATCCAGCTGACCGCCAGTGCCGCTGATCTGGCGGGTGCCGGCGCTCTCGGCGCTGACCTGGCCAAAGAGGTCCACCGAGATGCAGTTGTTGATGGAGATCATGTTGTCGATCTCACCGATGATTTCCGGGGAGTTCACCCTTTCCAGGGGCATGAAGGCGACTCCCGGGTTGTCGTTCACCCAGTCGTAGACCCGCTGGGTGCCGAAGGCCATGCCGGTGACCCCAGTGCCGGGCATGAACCGCTTCTTCTTATTCGTCAGTTTTCCCGCGTCATCGAGAGCTACGTAAGCGTCAGAGGCCAGCTCCGTGTGCATGCCCAGGTCCCTTAGATCGGACTCGGCCAGCATCATGCCTAAGGTATTCGGCATGCTGCCGATGCCGAACTGAAGGGTGGCCCCATTCGGGATCATGTTAATGATCTGCTCCGCCACCTTCCGGTCCTCCGCCGTGGGCTCCGCGACGGGAATCACGGGCAGGTCCGGGTGTTCCCCCTCTACGACGCAGTCCACGTCAGAGATATGAATGGCCTGGCCATAGCCGCCGCTGACCCTCGGCAGCTTCTCGTTCACCTCCACGATGACATAATCGGCCGTTTCCAGAATGCCCTTTGCCACCCCTGAAGCGCCGGAGAGGTTGAACCAGCCGTGCTCATCCATGGGACAGGCGGACACCATGCCCACGTTCACGGTCAGGAAGGCCCGGTAGTAGGGCACCAGATTGCGGAAGATCATGGGGATGAAATTACAGAGCCCCCGGTCGCTGAGCTTCCGCTCATAGGCGGAGCAATGCCAGGAATTGTATATGAAATGCTCCCGCTCCGGGTCCTGCTCCACCACCTGGATGGGCCCGAAGATCAGATTGCCCCGGATCTTCACATCGGTCAGCTCCTCCTTCCGCCTGGCCAGGGCCTGGTCCAGCAAGATGGGGAAGCCCAGGTTGGTGGAATAATCCACCCAGTCTCCGCTTTTTACGGCCCGCACCGCCTGATCCGGGGTCTTCAGCCTCTCTCTGTACATCCGTCGATAGTTCATGGTTTGGTATTCCTTTCTGACCTGGTCTCCAGGCCCGACCGTCTCTCACCACTAACCAAAGGGTACTTTCATTATACCATCCGCGGCCAGCCTCTGACCACCGCACGAAAAAACACCGGCGGAAGACCGCCGGTGCCGGTAATCAATGGGATGGATGTATCAGCCCAGGGTATTCAGAATGGCAGGGATCATCTGCTTCTTCCGGCTGACCACGCCGGGCAGATAAACGCCCTCCTCGCCCGCCTTCGGCTCGGTCTGGAAGGCCGCGCAAAGGGTGTTCTCCGCCTCGTCGCCCGCGTAGATCACGCGGCTGGACTGTTCTCTGACATCCGTCAGCATGAAGAAGACCATGCTGGTATTATCCTTCTCCAAGGTCTCGCCCAGATAGGGCTTCAGAAGCTGAATGGCCTTATCCATGTTCTTCTGACTCATGAAGCTGCCCTGGCCGACGCCGAAACGGATGTCCCCATGGGTGAAGATCTTGAAATCCTGATAGCAGACGTCCTCAGGCGTCCGCCCATCCAGGTTCTCGCCCGCCGCGAACATATCCTCCGCCAGTTCGTGGGTATCCACGCCGGCGATCTTGGACAGCTCCTTCGCCCGGTCGATGTCCAGCGGGGTGCAGGTCGGGGACCGGAACTCCAGCGTGTCGGACAGGATGGCGGACAGGAGGAGACCGGCGATCTGCTCGGGGATCTCCACGCCATACTCATGATACATGCCTGTCACGATGGTGGCGGTGCAGCCGACCGGAAGGTTCCGGAACATGACCGGGTTCTCCGTCTCCATGCTGCCGATCCGGTGGTGGTCGATGATCTCCAGGATGTCGGCGTCCTCGAAGCCGTCCACACACTGGGTCTTCTCATTATGGTCCACCAGGATGAGCTGCTTGCCCTTCCCCTTCAGCAGGTTCCGGCGGGAAAGCAGGCCCAGGTATTTCCCGGCCTTCGTATGGACCGGGAAGTAGACGTGACGGGTGGATTCCATGACCTTCCTGACCTCATCCACCGGCGTTTCCGGGGTGAAGCTCAGGAGCTGGTCGTACGGCGTCATGAAGGCGCTGATGGGCACGCTCTGGACAATCAGGCGGGACGCCTCATAGGTGTCCGCTTCCGTAGCGATGACCGTGCAGTCCTTCGCCTTCGCGATCTTAATGATGGTCTTCGAGACCTCACCGCCCAGACAGACCACCAGCAGGTGGGCCCCCGCCTCGATGGCGGTGAGCTGAGCCTCGAACCGGTTGCCGACCATGACGATGTCCCCCTCCTGGATGTGGGACTCCATGGCCTCCGCGCCGCCGGCTCCGATGGACAGGACGCCCTGGCGCAGGACCTCGTTCTCATCCCCGGTCAGGACCTTTCCGTTCAGGATCTCCACGATGTTCTTCACCGGTGTGCCCGCGTCGCTCAGAACCGTCGGGCTCAGGTTGTCCATGTTGCCCCGGGACAGGTCATTCAGGGAAATGATGCCCAGGAGCTGTCCCTGCTCATCGGTAATGGGCTGGGTCGCGGAATCGTTATCCCGCATGGCCAGCCAGGCCTTCCGCATGCTGGTTTCCTTCGGGAGACCAGGCACCTCCCGGACCGGCAGATCCTGGACCTGGGTATGGACATTAAACACCTGGCGGGGGGGCTGGACCTCGAACCGTTTCAGGACGAATTCCGTCTCCTGGTTGACCTCGCCTGCCCGGCAGGCCTCGTACTTATTGCCGTCAATCGCATTCTTCAGATGCGCGTAGGCGATGGCGGAGCAGATGGAATCCGTATCCGGGTTCTTATGCCCGATCACCATGATCTTTTGATTGTTTCCGATATTCATTCGTTGGACCTCTTTAACGTACTAGACTATAAGGGAAAATTTCCACTGCCTATTATTTTACTTCTCTGAGGCCGGCTTGTAAACCGGGGCCCCCGGTATTTCAGCACCTCCCGGCCGTGTGCGCCCGCCTATTTCACGCAGGCGGCCAGGTAGACGGCCCGAAAATCGACCCCCGCCTCCGCGGCGGCCCGCTTCACGTCCTCGAACTCCGGCGCCTCCTTCACCTGACCGCCGCCCAGGTCACACTGCTTGACCCGAACGGGCCCGTAAGGCGTGTCCCGGGTCACAAGCCGCCGGGGCAGGACGGAACGGGCCATCTCCGTCCGCCGGATCCCGATGGTGGAGGTAACCCGGAAGATCAGGTCCTCCAGCCTGCCGGCGTCCGCGGGCCCCGCGATCACCGTCAGCAGCCAGCCCGGCCGGTTCTTCTTCATATAGACCGGCGTATAATTGACCTCCCGGGCACCCGCCTCCATAAGCCGTTCCAGGGCCAGACCCAGTTCCTCGCCGGTGCTGTCGTCCACGTTGGCCTCCAGCTTGACGACCTTCTCCTGGACCTTTCCGGACAAAGGCTCCTTCATGGGCTCGATCAGCATGGCCCGGAGGATGCTGGGCCGGGCGTAGGTCCTTTTCCCGGCGCCCAGGCCTGTCCGAACCACCCGGAACTTGGCCGGCAGCCGGTCCTGGGTCATGACAGCGGCCAGGAAGGCGGCCCCGGTCGGGGTCACGAATTCTCCCTCCACATCGCCGATGGAAAGAGGCAGGCCGTGATCCCCGGCGATGTTGAGAACAGCAGGCACCGGTATGGGAAGAAGCCCATGCTGGCAGCGGACCATGCCCCTGCCCTCGTAGACCCTGTCCACGATGACCTCGCCGATGTCCAGGCTGTCGAAGCAGACAGCGGCGGCGGTGATGTCCGCGACCGCGTCCATGGCCCCCACCTCATGGAAATGTACCTGTCCCGCGGGTACCCCGTGGGCCTTGCTCTCCGCCTCCGCCAGGATCCGGAAGATCTTCACGGCCAGGTCCCTGGCCGACTCGGTCATGTCCGCGCGGTAGAGAAGGGGCAGGATGTCAGACAGAGTCCGGTGGACGTGGCCAGGGCCATGATGGTGATGGTGGTGATGCTGGTCGCTGTCATGATCGTCATGACCATCCTCACCGTGATGGCCGTCATGATTCTCGCGGCTGTGGTCATGATCCGGGTTATGATCATGGCATGCCGCCGTCCCGTCCCCGTGCAGATAGGCCATGTCATGGTCGTGGTTGTCTTCTGGCAGCAGCACCCGGAAATCCCGGCAGGTCAGTCCGTTCTTCACCGCGGTCCCCACCTGCCAGCTGAACTCGTGGGGCAGGCTGACCAGGGCCCGGTCCATGGCGTCCTGGTCCGCGCCCAGATCCAGGAGGGCCGCCACCGTCATGTCGCCGCTGATACCGGACCCGCACTCCAGATATAAGGTCTTCTTCATCTTATCTTCCTTCTTTCACTCCGGCCGGGACCGCGCGGGCCAGCCGGACAATTTGAGCCGCCACATAGCCGGCCCCATAGCCATTATCGATGTTGACCACCGTCACCCCGTTAGCGCAGGAGTTGATCATGGTGAGGAGGGCGGACAATCCGCCCATGCTGGCCCCGTAGCCCACAGAAGTGGGCACCGCGATGACCGGTACCTGGACCAGGCCCCCGATGACCGACGCCAGGGCGCCTTCCATGCCGGCGACCGCCACCACGCAGGAGGCGGAGCGGATCCGGTCAAGCTGAGACAGGAGCCGGTGGAGGCCGCTGACCCCGACGTCATACACCCGGTCCACGGCGCAGCCGAAATAGGCCGCCGTCTGGGCCGCCTCTTCCGCGACCGGGATGTCTGAGGTCCCGGCGGTGGCGACGCAGACCCCGCTCAGGGCCGCGTCCGGGCCGGCCGCGGGCTCGGGCGGGCCGGCCCGGAGGATCCGGGAGACTGGATCGTACACAGCGGAGGGCACAGCGGCGCGGACCGCCTCATACTGGGCCTGACTGGCCCGGGTCCCGAAGGCCCTTCCCTCTTTCTCCAGCATCTTCTCATAGATGGCCGCCAGCTGTTCCTCCGATTTCCCGGCGCAGAAGATCACCTCCGGGAAGCCGGACCGGACCTCCCGGCCGGTGTCCAGGCGGGCGAAACCCATGTCCTCATAGGACAGGCCGTCCAGGGCGTCCGCCCCCTCGTCCACCGTCATTCGGCCAGACTGGACCGCCCGCAGAATGTCTTTTGTTTTCATCGAAGTTCCTTTCCATCTTCCGAGAGCTGATCCCCGCCCACCGGCTCCATTCCGATCAGCCGGTGGTTCTTCCCCATCCGGATCACCATATCCGCCGTCCGCCCCGTGAAGGCCCGGTCATGGCTGGCGCAGAGGATGAGCCGGTCCTGACTCCGGGCCCGTCGGATGCAGTCAGCCATCAGCTCCTGGCTGTCCTCGTCCAGGCCCGCCAGCGGCTCGTCCAGGATCAGGACCTCCGGCTCCAGGATCAGGGCAGAAGCCAGGGCGACCCGTTTCTTCTCCCCGCCGGACAGGGTGAAGGGGGCCCGCTTCCGGATCTCCCGGAGGCCGAACAGGCTCAGATAGTCCTCTGTCCTGGCCAGGGCCTCATCCCGGGGCAGGTCGGTCTGGGCAGGTCCGAACAAAAGCTCATCCTCCACGGTGCTGCAGAAGAGCTGGGCCTCCGGATCCTGAAAAACGAAGCCGATCCGCCGGTGGAAATCCCGGGCGAAGGCCTCCGACCGGAGGGACCGGGCCGTGATTTCCTCCCCGCCGAACCGGTAAGTCCCGGCGTCCGGGAAGGCCAGGCCCAGGATGATCCGGAACAGCGTGCTCTTCCCGCAGCCATTCGGGCCCTGGACCGCGTAACAATGGCCTTTGTCCAGGGACAGGGAGATGTCCCGGAGGGCGGGCACACCGCCTGGGTAGTCATAATCCACATGGCTGAGCTCTATCATCTCATCACGCTTTCACAATACCAGAAAAACCAGACGGCCAGGGGAATCAGGCACAGATAGGCCAGGTCAGCCTTCGAAAATCGGCGTTTCTCGAAGGCCGGGTACCTTCCCTGGTATCCCCGGAGACTCATGGCCTCCCCGGTCCTGCGGGCCATCGCCTGAGCCTTCAGGAAGGTCGTCCCCACCACCGGCCCCGCTCCCGCGGTACGCCAGTCCGTCCGCCCTGCCGCGCGCAGGGACAGGGCCTCCAGGACCCGGCCGCTGAACCGGCCCAGGAGGACCAGGAACCGGACCGTCATGTCCAGGATGAACACGAAGACCTCCGGCGCCCGGAGGCCCCGGATGGCGGAGACCAGACCCTTCCAGGAGACCTGGGCGTTCAGGCACCCCAGGATCAGGACCGAGGTGCCCACCTTCAGGGCCAGGGTCAGAAGCGTCCGGGGGTGCCCCAGGAAGACAGCAGGCAGGGAGAAGAGGCAGACAAAGGCCACCGCGGCGGCGGTCACCCGGACGACGCCGGCGGTCTTCTCCGCGGGCAGGAGGGCCAGCCGGGCCAGCTCCCCGGCCGCCAGGGTCAGGGTGAAGACCGCGTTCCGGGAAAGGGCCGACAGCAGGATCAGACAAAGGGCCAGCGCCAGGCGGACAGCCGGCAGGAGAGGAAGGCGGAGCGTCACTCCCTTCTCTTCTTCCCGGCCGATCCTCCGCAGGAAGCGGAGCACCGCCCGGTCCATCTTCGCCCTCATCAGACCTTCCCCTCTCGGCCGGATCCGGCCAGGGACAGGAGTTTAAAGGCGATGACCAGGACCGCCGCCCCGATGACGGCGGACAGGATATAGCCGAAGGCCGCCGGCATGCCCTCCACAGAGTAGTCGGGGATCAGAGCCTGGAAGGAGAAGCCCGACTTTATGCCCGCCGGCGTATACCCGGCGCCTGTGGCCGCGATTTCGCCGGCGCCCCACTCACCCCAGGCAGTCCCTTCAGCCAGGAGGCCCAGGGGGGTGAGAACGATCAGGGCGCCCATCAGAAGGGCCGTGGCCCAGGCCGAGCGGACGCTTCTCCCGCGGGCGCCCGCTTCTCCCCGCTCCGTCTGTTCAGCCTGTTCCGGTCTTTCAGCCCGATCCTCCCGGGCGCGGGATCGGCCGGGACCCTCTTCCAGGCCGGGCAGGCGGGACACCTTCCCTGCCCCGCCGCCGGGCGCCAGCGCGAAATCCGGAGCGGTCTTCCGCAGGAACCCGTAGACCCCGGTGGTATAGACCACCTCCGCCAGGCCGAACAGGGTCAGGTGGCCGGCCATCATGGCGGGGACAGCGATGTTCAGACCGTAGGGGCAGTACAGGGCCTGGCCGGCGGCGTCCCGGAACAGCATGGGCTGGATGCCGAACTCGATGGCGGCCGCCAGGGCCGCGGCGTTGATCCCCAGGTAAGCGCCGGCGGCCGCCCCCAGCCAGCGGCCCCGCTCTCCCTTCACCGCCTTCTCTGCCAGCCTGGCCGCGCCGTAGCCCACGAAGGGCAGGACCAGGGCCATGTTGAAGCAGTTGGCGCCGAAGCTGAGTATCCCGCCGTCCCCGAACAGGAGGGCCTGAAGGAGCAGGGCGATGCTGACCGCGGCGCAGGCGGCATAGGGGCCGAAGAGGAGCGCGGCCAGGGTGCCGCCCACGGCGTGGCCGGTGGTGCCGCCGGGAACAGGGATATTGAACATCATGCCGAGGAAGGAAAAGGCCGCGGCCACCCCCAGAAGAGAGACTTTCTCCGCGGGGACTTCTTCTCTGATCTTCTTCACCGAGACGGTCCAGGCCGGGATCATGGCGCAGGTCAGGACCGCGCAGGTCTGGGGGCTGAGGTAATTGTCCGGGATATGCATGGGGCTCCTTTCTCGGGCGCTGGCTGAAGGCCGCGGACAGGCAGGCGCGGGGCTGCCGGCAATAGCGGAGGACTGCGTCCGTCCCGCACGCGCCGGGCAAAAAAACAAAAAACAGAAAGGCATCCGCCCCTTCTGGGGCTGAAATGCCTTTCCTGGACATTCATGGAAACCGCTTCCTGCGGCTTTCGATATTGTAACACAGTCGGCCTGCCGCCGGCAAGTTCCGGCCAGCGGCAGGCGTTCCGGCCGCTGGCCTCCCGTCACCGGCACTCCGCCAGAGACTTCAGAATCTCCTCCGCCGCCGACCGGACCAGGTCGCCCAGGGGCAGGTCCCGGACCCCCGCCACCAGGGTGTCGCAGCGCCCTGCCGGGATCAGGATCCTTTTCGCCCGGCTCCTGCCCACGGCTTCCGCCATCTTCGGCGTGATTTCCCCCAGCATGGCGTCCGCGATGACGATGCCCACAGGCCCCGCGATGATGTCCGCCCGTGCCGCGCAGAAAACCACCGCGTTCTCACCGGTCGCCGCCCGGCTGGCGCCCGCCCGCAGCATGGCCTCCGTCGCCAGGCTGTTGGTCCCGACGCAGACCAGGTCCAGGTCCGGCGCCGCCTCCCGGAGCCGCTGGGTCAGGGCCCGGCCGATGCCGCCGCCCTGGGCGTCGATGATCAGGACCCGCATGTCAGGCCTCCCGGCTCGGCGCGGCTTCTCCGGCGGCCTTCGCCGCCTTCTCAGCTTCCCGCGCCCGGTTCTTCGTCTGCCCCTCCTGATCGGTCAGGCTGACGATGATATAGACCACCAGGGCGATGGCCACCGGGGTCAGGTCCTTATAGCTCATGATGATCTTCGGCATGGGCACCAGGTTGGTCAGACAGAGGGCGATCAGGACCAGGCCGACGATGGCGCTGGCCACGGCGCCCCGGGCAGTGCCCTTCTTCCAGAACAGGCCGCCCACGAAGGGGATCAGACAGCAGGCGGACAGGAAGAGATAGGTGTTGGCCAGCAGGTCGATGATGTTGGTGAACTGCAGGGAAATATAAAGGGAGATGACCGCCACGATGACGGAAATCAGGGTATCTCCGATCTTCAGGCTCCTCTCCGAGGCGTCGGGCCGGATCATCCCTTTATAAATGTTCTTCAAAAGCACCGTGGAGAAGCCGACCATCATGGAGTCGATCGTGGACATGATGGCCGCGATGACCGCCGCGATGGTAATGGCCGCCAGCAGGGGAGACAGGTGTTTCATGGCGACCACGAAGAAGACGCTGTTGTCCTTCACGCCGTAGGCAGCCGCCCCGTACATGCCGATGAAGGCCGGCAGGATGGCCAGGACCACGCAGAGGACCGTGGAGATGATATGGGCCGTCATGGAAACCTTCTCGCTCTTCGCGGCGTTGATCCGCTGAACCGTCTGCTGGTCACAAAGGGCCGCCAGGCAGACCGGCACCACCGTCAGAAGGATGGGAGCCAGGCCGATGTTGCCGATGTTCCAGAAGTTCTTCGGCAGGGTCCCCGCGGAGATGGCGTCGTTGATGACCCCGATGCCGCCGGAACGGATGGTGGAGAGGGTGGCCAGGATCAGGGCCGCCATGATGATGATCACCTGGACCACGCTGGTGGCGTAAGCCCCCCAGAGCCCGGACAGAGACGAGTAGGCCAGGACCACTAAAGTGATGACCACAGCGCCTAAGGTCCCGTTCAGGCCGAAGGCCTGGAAGAGGGCGGATCCCGCCATGATCTGGGCCGCGATGTTGCCCACATAGGAGCAGACCGTGGCCAGACTGAAGACGATGGAGGTCATCTTATCCCCATATCGTTCCTCCAGGAACTCAGGCAGGGAAATGAAGCCCTTCGTATAGACGATCTTATTCAGGACCACAGCGATGACCAGGTAGCCGATGCCGCAGGCGATGCCGTACCAGGCGCCGGACATGCCCGTCTGAGCCGCCGCCCCGGCGCCGCCCACCACGAAGCCGTTCCCGATCTGGGAGCCCACGGCGGACCCGATGATCATCATGACGCCGGCGTTCCGGCCAGCGCTGACGAAGCTGTCGAAATTCTGGGCATACTTCCGTCCGGCGACGCCGATGCCCACCATGCCGACGAAATAGATCGCCAGCACGACCACGAGTAAGGTGATGTTCATTGTTTCTCCATTCTGTTCAAGCTTCCATATATCCTCTGTGGAAGGACAAAATCCGCCCGGCGGACGTTCTCCCGCCCCTTCCGGCCGCCAGACGGGCGGTCTCCCGTCTGCCCGGCGGCCCCGGCGGGCGGGCCCATCGCAATTACACGATGCAGTAGCCGCCGTCCACGGTCAGGGTGATGCCGTTCACATAGCTGGCCTCCGGCGAGGCCAGGAAGAGGACGCTCTTCGCCACCTCCTCCGGCGTGCAGAGCCGGCCGCCGGGGCCGCCCAGCCGCTTCATCTTCTCCTTCTGCTCTTCCTCATCGAAGGAATGGATGTAGGCCTCGAACAGGGGGGTCATGCAGCTGGTCGGGGCGACGCAGTTGGCCCGGACCCCCTTATCCGCGTAGTCCGCGGCGATGGCCCGCATGAGGCCGGCGATCCCCGCCTTCGACGCGCAGTAGGCCGGGTCATTCTTCGTGGCGACCAGGGCCGAGGTAGAGGCCATGCTGACGATGCAGCCCTTTGTTTCCCTCAGATAGGGAAGCGCGTACTTGCAGTTCAAGAAGCAGCCCTTCAGGTTTACGTTCAGGACATTATGCCAGACCTCCTCCGGCATGTCCTCCAGAAGGGTGTCCCGCTCCACGATCCCGGCGTTGCTGACCAGGATGTCCAGTTTGCCGAAGGTCTCGACCGTCTTCTTCATGGACGCTTCCACGTCCGCCGGGACCGTCACGTTGCCTTCGAAAAAGGCCGCGGGCAGGCCCGCCTTCCGGAGCTCCGTCACCAGGGGCTCTCCATCCTTCGCGCTCATGTCGCAGATCATGACCTGGGCGCCCTCCGCCAGGAACAGGCGGGCGACGGCTTCGCCGATGCCCTTCGCGCCGCCGGTGATCAGGGCTGTTTTTCCTTCCAGTCTTCTCATGTTCACCCTCCTTACACCGCTGTGTATCCGCCGTCGATGGGCATGGCCATGCCGCTGGTATAGGGGCTGTCCTGCTCAGAGGCCAGGAACAGGATCCCCTTCGCGATCTCGTCCGGGGAGCACATCCTCTTCACGGGACCGGACAGCCGGGCGATCTTCTCCTCGACCACGTCCTGGGGGAAGGCCGCGAAATAGTTTTTCATCATCGGCGTCTCACAGGCGGAGGGGCAGACGCAGTTGGCCCGCACCTCATAGGGGGCGTAGTCCGCCGCGATGGCCCGGGTGAAGCCGATGACCGCCGCCTTCGCCGCGCAGTAGGCCGCGCAGTAGTGGGTGGCCGTAAGCCCCGAGATGGAGGCAACATTCACAATCCGCCCCTTCGTTTCCCGGAGCCTGGGCAGCGCGTACTTACAGAAGAGGAAGGTCCCGTGCAGGTCCACGCCCAGCACCCGGTCCCACTCCTCGACCGCTTCGTCCTCCAGCATCACGTCCTGCTCCACGATCCCAGCGTCGTTCACCAGGATATCCAGCCTGCCAAAGGTGTCCACAGCCGCCTGAACAGCCGCCTGGACGTCTTCGCTGACCGAGACGTTGGTCTTCACGAACTTTACTCTTCGCTCCTCCTGATTCAGCTCCTTCTCCAGAGCCAGGCCGGGTCCATCCGCCAGGTCCGCGATCAGGACCCTGGCTCCCTCGGCCGCAAAATTCCTCACCACCGCCTGGCCGATGCCGTTGCAGCCGCCAGTGACGATGGCCGTTTTCCCATCCAATCTCATGCTCGTCCTCCTAACAGGAACTTTTTGTCCATACAGGCGCCGGCTCTACAGCGGCTTCTTATCTTCTTCCGCCACCTCGGCGATCTTCTCGGCGAAGTATTCCCTGAACTTCTCCGGCCCCACCTTCCGGGCGTACTCCCACATTGCCTGGTTCTGCGGGGTGCCGGGGAGTTCCATGCCGATGCTGAAGGTCTCTCTCGCGAAGGGCACGATGTTCTGGATGCCCATGAGGTTGTAGGCCATATTGTAGATCTCTTTATGAACAGACAGGGTATAGGGGGATTCCCGGAGCATCCGCCGGGCCAGCCGCATGGCCGCCGCGTCGATTTTCTCGACCGGAACCACCTGGTTGAACAGGCCGTAGCGGTAGCCCTCCTCCGCTGTGGTGGCCTCACCCGTGAACGCCTTCTGCTTGGCGATGTTCATGGGGATCTTCCAGGCGTCGAAGGGCAGATAGATGGTGTAGCCCATGCCCAGCGCGAATTCCAGGTTGTTGTACTCCGTGTTCTCCGCCGCGATGATGCAGTCGAACATCATGGCCATGAACCAGCCGCCGCCCAGGACGTGGCCCTGGGTCGCGCCGATGGTCGGCTTCTTCATGTTATAGATCTTCAGGAAGAGGTCGATCTCCTCCTGGGTATTGGCCCGCCGGTCCATCCAGGAGATGGTGCCGACTTCATTATTATTCAGGCTGGCTTCAGGGTCGCCGGCGTCGAAGCCGCTGCAGAAATCCTCGCCCTTTCCCTCGAAGACCACGACCCGGACCTCCTGGTCCCGGATGACCTCGTCCACGGCTTCGCCCAGGGCGAGGAACATCTCTCTGGAGATCTTATTCCCCTCCTCCGGCCGGTTCAGGATAATCTTCCCGATCCCATCCTCTGTCTTCTCGTAAATGACCTGATTGCTGGATAACTGCATGATACCCTCTCTTTCCCTTTCATGGGCCGCGCCGCCGCGGCCGCCGCGCGTTATCTCTTTATTGTTTTAGCGTGATAAATCTAACGCCATAAAAAAAGAACACATTCGTGCTTTCCCAGTTTATCACAATGATGTACAGAGAGCAAGGGTCCCTACTCTTTCCGCCGCGTCTGAAAATAGTCAAAAAACGCGGCGCCCCTCCGTGAGAGCCACGGAAGGACACCGCCTCAGCCCAGTTAATCCCGCGCCTCTTCCAGCAGCGGCGTCAGGCTGTGAAGACCGATCATGACCGTCGAGGCGTTATGAAGGAGCGCGCTCGTAGCCGGAGGCAGGACCCCCAGTACCCCCAGGGCGATGAGACCCATATTAAAGGTAATGATGGTCTTGTAGTTCTGGTCGATCCTGTCCGTCAGGGAGATCGCCAGCTCCAGGAGCCTCACGACGCTCTGTAAATCATCCCCCGTAATGGTGATATCCGCCACCTCCTTCGCGATGGCGGCGCCGCCGGAGACCGCGACGCCCACGTCCGCTTCAGAGAGAGCCGGAGCATCGTTGACTCCGTCCCCCACCATGATGACCCTCCTGCCGGCTTCTTTCTCCCGTTTAACGAAGGCGGCCTTATCCTCCGGCAGGACCTCCGCCTGGTAATCGTCCAGAGCCAGCTTTTCCGCAACCGCCCGGGCCGCCCGCTCATTATCGCCTGTCAGCATGCAGATCTTCTTCACCCCTAAGGCGCGGAGTCTCCGCAGCAGGGCCGGCGCGTCCTCCCGCAGGGGATCCTCCACCAGCAGGACGGCCCTCAACTGTCCGTCCACCGCCAGATAAAGGGGGGAGTATTCCGGCGGCAGGGCGTCGAACTTCGCCTGCTCCCCCGCCGACACCCTGCAGCCCTCGTCCCCGAAGACGAAGTGGTAGCTGCCAATCAGGCAGCGCCGTCCCTCTACCCCGCTGACGATCCCATGGGCTACCACGTACTGAACCGCCGCGTGCATCTCTTCGTGCCGCAGTCCCCTCTCCGCGGCCGCCTTCACCACGGCGTTGGCCATAGAGTGAGAATGATAGGTCAAGCCTGAAAAAGCCTTATTTTATGCGGGTTGCAAGCAAAAATGTTTAGCCACTGGCAACACTTTGGCAACAATCTCTGACATCTGAATTATTCTATACAGA
>CACZTH010000006.1 GCA_902784035.1 uncultured Eubacteriales bacterium | reverse complement strand
TTCTCCAGACTGGTGATCTCCGTCATGTTTCATTCTCCTTATCAAAAAACTATTCCGACGCTCCAACCCTCAGGACCGATAGGAGCCATTGATGGTGACATATTCATGGGTCAGATCACAGCCCCAGGCCCAGGCTTCTTCCGTCCCGTCGTGAAGAGCCACTTCCACGATCACATGGTCCTCCTTCAGGATGGCCGCCGCCAGGTCCTCATCGAAGGGGACGCCGGCGGAGGACCGGCAGACCTGGATCTCCCCGACAGGCGAAGACATGGCGATGTCCACGTTCTGGCAGGAGAAATCCGCCGGCGTGTATCCGATGGCGCAGAGGATCCTGCCCCAATTGGCGTCGGCCCCATAGACCGCGGCCTTAAACAGGGAGGAACAAATGATGCTCTTCGAGACCAGACGGGCGGTCTCCAGGGTCGGGGCCCCGGTGACATGGGCCTCGATCAGCTTGGTGGCTCCCTCCCCGTCGGCGGCGATCTTCTTCGCGAAGGCCACGCACAGGGCGTGGAGGGCGTCCGCGAAGGCGTCATAATCGGCCCCTGGCCCGGTGATTTCCGGATTTCCCGCCAGCCCGTCTGCCAGGATCAGAAGCGTATCATTCGTGGAAGTATCGCCGTCGACGCTGATCTGGTTGAAGCTCCCGGGCACCTCTTCCCGGAGGGCCTTCCCCAGCATCTCAGAGGAAATGGCCATGTCCGTGGTCATGAAGCAGAGCATGGTCCCCATGTTGATGTGGATCATCCCGCTCCCCTTCGCGATCCCTCCCAGGGTACAGGTCTTCCCGCCTGCCTGGAAGCGGACAGCCAGTTCCTTCGGCTCCGTGTCGGTGGTCATGATGGCCTTCGCCGCCGCGGAGGACCCGGTCTCTGACAGCTGTTCCGCCAGGACCGGCAGGGTCTTCTGGAAAGGTTCGATGGGAAGGGGCACCCCGATGACTCCGGTGGCCGCCGGCAGGACATCCTCCTTCCGGACGCCCAGAACGCCGGCCGCCAGCGCGCAGGCGTTCTCGGCCACCTCTTCCCCGTCCGCGTTGCAGGTATTGGCGTTTCCGCTGTTCACCACAACCGCCTGGGCGCGGCCGTCCGCCAGGAACCGCTTCATGACGGCGATGTGGGCCGCCTTCACCTTATTCTTCGTATAGACCGCCGCCGCCGCGCAGGGAAGCTCCGCCGCGATCAGGGCCATATCCGGCTTCTCCGGCTTCCTGCCGATACCGCTGTAGGCGCCCGCCGCCCGGAAGCCCTTCGCCGCTGTGACGCCGCCCTCGATGAACGTAAGATCAGTCCGCATTTTTTCCCTCCATTAGGCCCTTCGTCTCCTCGATGCCCAGCATCAGGTTCAGGTTCTGGACGGCGGCGCCGGAAGCGCCCTTCCCCAGGTTGTCGAAACGGGAGATCAGGAGGAGCCGTTCCTCGTTTCCGGCCACCAGGATCTCCAGGTCGTCTTTTCCCGCCATGATGTCACTGTGAATGAAGCCGTCCTCCGGGAGACCGGTACGGACGTGGATCATCCGCTCGCCGGCGTAATGCTCCCGGTAGACCGCCAGAATGTCCGCAGGCCCTGCCTGCCGGGTCAGCTGCGCCGCGTGCAGGGGTACCGTCATCACCATGCCGCTGAAGAAGTCTCCCACGATGGGGCTGAAGCAGGGCGCCTGGGTCAGGCCCGTCATGGCCCGCATTTCCGGCAGGTGCTTGTGGGTCTGGGTCAGGCCGTATTGACCGGGGGTCTTAAGATATTCCGGCTTATCCGCCCGTTCATGGTTCTGGATCATCTTCTTTCCGCCGCCGGAGTAACCCGTCACGCAGAAGGCGTCCAGCAGCGCGTCCTTCGGAAGAAGCCCCGCCTCCACCAGGGGCCGGATTAAGGTGATGAAGCCCGTGGCGTGGCAGCCCGGGTTGGCCACCCGCTCAGCGGCCCGGATCTTCTCTCTCTGGCCGCGGGTCAGCTCCGGCAGCCCGTAGACCCAGCCCGGATCCGTCCGGTGGGCGGTGGAAGTGTCGATAAGCCGGACCCCCGCCGGGACCGCCTGAGCCAGCTCACGAGAAGCCTGGTCTGGAAGACAGAGAATCGACACGTCCGCCTTCTCCGTCATCCGAACCCGCTCATCCAGATCCTTCCGCTTCGACTCGTCGATGGGCAGGATCTCGATGTCCGCCCGGTCTTTTAAATATTCATGGATCTTCAGGCCGGTGGTACCATGGGCGCCATCGATGAATACCTTATATGTCAACTTGATCCCTTCCCTTCGTTCTTTTTTGCCACTGTATAACATGAATACTATACCCCTATCCACCTGCACACGCAAGCGAATTGTGAAAAATATTTTATTTTATTGCATATTTATTCATTTACAAAAGGGGGCCGGCGGACGTTCGAAGGCATGGGAAACTGGACATGTCCCGGGTCATTGCCTTGACCCTCTCCCGAGCCGGGTGCTATAATGGTCCGGAAACATTCATGTATACCTGGGGAGCTTCTCCCCTGAAAGGAAGCTTATGTCAGTATCGATTGAAAAACATGAGAAAAACCGGATCTTCTCCGGGATCCAGCCCTCCGGCGAGCTCCATCTCGGCAACTACCTGGGGGCCCTGAAGCAGTTCGTGGACCTGCAGAGCGAGGAGAACGAGTGCATCTACTGCATCGTGGACGAGCACGCCATCACCGTTCCCCAGGACCCCAAGCTCCTGCAGAAGCGGATCCTGGACCTGTCCGCTCTCTATATCTCCGCCGGCGTGGACCCGAAGAAGTCCATCATCTTCGTCCAGTCTACCGTGCCCGCCCACGCGGAGCTTTCCTGGATCCTGACCTGCAGCTCCTATACCGGAGAGCTTTCCCGGATGACCCAGTTCAAGTCGAAGAGCCAGGGGAAGGAATCCGCCCCCGCCGGCCTGTTCTGCTACCCGGTCCTCATGGCCGCGGACATCCTGGTCTACGACGCCGATGAAGTGCCTGTCGGCACCGACCAGACCCAGCACATCGAGCTGACCCGGGACATCGCCACCCGGATCAACAACACCCGGGGCGAGACCTTCGTGGTCCCGAAGGGCCGCTATCTGAAAGAGGGCGCCCGGATCATGGCCCTGGACGATCCGTCGAAGAAGATGAGTAAATCCGCTGAGAACATCCACAGCCGGATCGGCATCATGGATGACGAGAAGAAGATCCGGAAGTCCATCATGAGGGCTACCACCGACTCCGAGGCCGTGGTCCGCTTCGACCCGGAGACCAAGCCCGGGGTCAGCAACCTGATGAACATCTACAGCGTCCTGACGAAGGAATCCATGGCAGACATCGAGACCACCTACCGGGGGAAGGGTTACGGCGACTTTAAGAAGGACCTGGCAGGGATCGTCTCCGAGGCCCTGTCTCCGATCCAGTCCCGGTTCAACGAGATCCGTCATTCGGAGGAGCTCCTGACCATACTGAAGGACGGAACGGAGAAGGCGTCCGCCATCGCGGTCCCGGTCCTGAGAAGGGCCCAGGAGCGGTTCGGGCTCGGCCTGCCCAAGCGCGTGGACTAGCCGGTCACTGACGGCCCCGCGCTGACCAGATAACGAAGAAGGGATCCCCCCAGGGGGCAGGCAGTCTCATGACCATTCGTCCGGGCATGAGATTGAGATACCTGTTTCAGGTGGATCCCTTCTTTAATTATTATGTTTTCTTCAGCGGAGCCGCTTATATACGGTCCGCCCCAGGATGTCGACGACCTTGAGGAGAAGGGCTCCCGACCGGGGGACCACCAGACTGCCCGTCAGAGGGAGATCCCCGTTCCGCCGGACCTGGACCATCCGGGGCCGGAAGACCTCCCCGTCGAACCGGTCGTCCAGGGACCAGGCGTAGATCAGGGCGCCTGGATCCTTTTTCTCCAGCTTCTCCACCCGGGCTTTCGATTTCGGGTCCATCTCCCGGGCGAGCCGCCGCTCCCGCACGCCCTCCAGGGCCAGGGACACCAGAACCTGTTCCGGGTCCCGCACGGCCTGTTCCGTGAGCTGGACGGAGATGTCGAAGGCCGGCAGCCCCTTTCCCTCTTCCGGAAGAATCGGCAGCGGAGACTCCCGGTAGACCTGGACGCCGGCTCCCTGACGAATCAGACGGCCCAGGGTTCCCTCCACCGCCAGAGGCTCCAGGTCGCAGGCGCAGAAGCGGCGGCCCAGCCGGGCCGCCGCCGCCGGCAGGGTCCCGCTTCCGCAGAAAAAGTCGCCGCAGAGGTCTCCCTCGTCCGTCGCGCAGAGGAGGATCCTCTCCAGGAGCTTTTCCGGCTTCTGGGTGGCGTAGCCGGTCCGTTCCGCCGAGGTCCGGCCCACCATGTCGATCTGCCAGACATCCTTCATATTCACGAGGGTATACCAGCCCAGCTCATCCTCGAATTCCTCGACGCCCTTAAACCGGTAGGGCTTCAGCCCCCGGTTATAGGATTTCTCCTTCAGGGGGTGGAACTTATATTTCGCGGACTTGGCGTAGACCAGGATGTTGTCATGCTTGCGGGCGAAATGATTCTTACTGCTGCCGCCTGACTTATAGGTCCAGATGATCTCGTTCACGAACCGGTTGGCGCCGAAGACCTCATCCAGGAGGACGCGGACATAGTGGGCGGCGTGACTGTCCAGGTGGACGAAGATCAGCCCGTCCTCCGCCAGCAGGTCCCTCATGACCAGGAGCCGGGCCGTCAGCTGGCGGAGGTACTCGTACATCCCCCGCTTCCATCGGTCCCGGTAGGCCAGCTTCCGGACCGTCTCATCCCCGGCCCGGAGCGCCGCCTCATAGGTAGACTTGGTGAAGAACGGCGGATCCAGGTAGAGAAGCTGAAACCTTCCCCGGAAGTCCTCCCGCTCTGCCAGGGCTTTCATGACCCGGAGGTTGTCCCCCTGGAAGAGAAGGCCGGACCTGGTGTCGCGGAGGGCGGCGGCGTGGCCGCTGGCGCGCTCCGTTGCCCCGGCAGGGCTGGGGCCGCCGGCCGCCTCTGAAGTCTTCGGGCCGGGATAGATCCCGGCGGGGCCCTCCGCTGCTCTCACCTCCTCGGTGAGGGTCAGCCTGGCTGCCTTTGTCAGCCTGGCCTGGGCGCGGGCCCGGCCTTCCACCTGGGTCAGTTCCTTCAGTGTGCTCATTTCCCCTCCGCCTTCATTCCCCGGTTGTCCGGGTCTGCCGCCTCGGTCAGGCCCAGGAGCTGGAGGACATCGTTCGTGATCTTGGCCGTCATGCCCCAGATCACCCGGTCCGGGAGCTGGTAGACCAGGATCCCGGTCCGGGCCACCCGCCAGGGGTAGTCCCGGCCGATGCCGACCGTGTCATAGGGGAAGTCCGCGTCCACCACGGCCTTCATGTCCTCCCGAAAGACGGCGGGAACCGCCTTCGCCAGTTCTTCCACCGGCTCCAGGAAAACTTCGTCCACCTCGTCCTTCTGGAAGCGGATCTTCTCATAGGCGGTATAGGGCAGGATGCCGATGAAGGTCTGGAGGGTGAAGCCGGAGCTCCCGTACAGGGTATTTCCCTCGCCCACCAGCTCGATGTCCCCGGCCGGGATCCCCGTCTCTTCCTCCGTCTCCCGGAGGGCGCAGGCCATGGCGGTCTCCCCCGGCTCCATGTGGCCGCCTGGGAAGCAGACCTCCCCCGGCTGGGTGGCCATGTCCCTGGCCCGGACCTCATACATCAGATAGAGCCTGCCGTCCTTCTCCACGAAGGGGACCAGGACCGCAAACCGCTTGAACCGGCCGATGGGAACCGGCGTATGCGCCCGGAAGACCCGGCGGATGTCCGCCTTCGTCAGCTCCCTCACTTCCGGCGCCTTCGCCCCCTGTCCAGTTGCTTCCCGCATCTTCTTTCCTTTCCTCACTGCTTCAAAAAATACGAAAACAGAGGAGTGCCGCCAGGGTACTCCTCCGAAAAAACGTCTATGCTACTGGTTCAGGATCTCGTACTTGGAGAAATCGACCCCGATCATCTCTTCCTTATCCGCGGAGAGGCTGACCACGAAGTCCATGCCGTAGTTCTTCGAGATGGCGTCCAGCCGCTCCAGGAACCGGGGCAGGTCACCCAGGGAGAAGTTCGGGAACTTCAGGATGCTGTCGATATAAATGGTCTCGATGTCATGATCCGAGCTGATGATGCCATAGATAAACCCGATGTACTCATCACTGTCGGTAATGCCCGGGAAATCCTCCATGCAGACCACGCGGATTCTATACTTCAGGTCACATGTCAGCCGTGAGTTCCGGTTGATGAAAATAACGCTGCCGTCGACCTTCTCGCTCTGATCGTTCGCCAGGCTGATCATCATGTTCGTCTTGCCGGAACCCTTATGGCCGATAATTACTTTAACCATAGCAAGTACCTCCTGTTTCTTAAGCTGTCTCTATTATACACTATGAAATACCGGTGTTCAAACCGCTAATTATTATTTTTTGAATTTTCAAAACGCAGTTGCCCGCAGGCCCCCTGGATGTCCGCGCCCAGCTGCCGGCGCACCGTGGCGGGCATGCCATGGGCGGTCAGATAGTCCATGAAGGACCTCGCCCGCTTCCGGCCAGCCGACACGAAGCCCGTTTCACTGACCTCGTTCAGGGGGATCAGGTTCACGTGACAAAGGCAGCCCGACAGGCGTTCCAGCAGCGCGTCCGCGTCCTCCCGCCGGTCGTTCACTCCATGGATCAGCGCGTACTCGAAGGTGACCCGGCGGCCGGTCCTTTCCGCCGCCTCCCGGCAGGCCGGGATCAGGACGTCCAGCGGCCATCTTTTATTCACCGGCATGATCCGGGACCGCTGCTCATCCGTGGGGGCGTGGAGGGATACCGCCAGGTTCACCTGAGGAAACTCCCGGGTGAACCGCTGGATGCCCGGCACCACCCCGCAGGTAGAGACGGTCATGTTCCGGTAGCTCATATTCCGCCCCTTCGGGTCGTGAAGGAGGGCCAGCGCCCGCGTCACGTTCTCATAATTATCGAAGGGCTCCCCTGTCCCCATGACCACCAGGTGGGAGACCGGATCGCCCGCCTCCCGCTCCACGTCCAGGATCTGGGACAGGATCTCCCCCGGGCGGAGGCCCCGCTGGAGCCCGTTCAGGCCGGAAGCGCAGAAGGCGCAGCCCATCCGGCAGCCTGCCTGAGAGGAGACACAGACCGTGTTCCCGTACTTATATTTCATGAAGACGCTCTCCACAGCGGCGCCGTCGGAGAGCCCGAACAAAAACTTCCGCGTCCCGTCGGTCTTCGAGACCTGGGCCCGGATCGTCCGGAGGCTGTCCGCCCCCGCTTCCTCCTGAAGGTAATGAATGAAAACTTCCGGAAGATCGGTCATCTTCCGGAAGTCTGTCTCCCCCCGCTGGATCCACCGGAACAGCTGCCGCCCGCGGAAGGCGGGCTGTCCGGCTTCTCCGGCCAGGGCTTCCATGTCCTTCAGGGCCATACCCCTGAGTTCCTTCATCAGATCTTCTCGATCTCCAGTCCGGTCTCATGGCCATTAATGTCCACGGCGGGCAGGCCGGTCTTCTCGGTGATGGTCCCGGCCAGGGTCTCGGTCCGAATGTACTCATCGTACCGGCTGACGGCGGCCATGACATCGGCGTCAGCGGAGATCTGGATGTTGATGTGATCCATCATATCCAGGTCCTTCTTCTTCCGCATCTGCTGAACCTTCGACACGATCTCCCGGGCCAGGCCTTCCTCCCGGAGCTCCGGAGTGACCTCGGTGTCCAGGATGGCGAAAACGCCGTTCTCCATGGACACAGAGAAGCCTTCCTTCGCGGTGATCTTCACGTCCACCATCTCCGGGGTGATCGGAGTGGCTTCCCCGTTCAGATCCAGGGTCACTGTCCCCTTCTCGTCCAGCTCCGCCTTAAAGGCGGCAGGATCTGCCTTCGCCAGGGCCTTTCCGAAGGCGCCGACCTTCTTTCCCAGGGCGGGTCCCGCCTTCGGGAAATTCGGCTTGAGGCTGTAGTCCATATAGGTCGTCAGGTCTTCGCAGAAGACCACGCTCTTCACGTTCAGCTCCTCTTCGATCAGAGGCGCCAGGTCGGAGATCAGGCTCCGGTACTTGCCGTCCACCAGAATTTCGGACAGGGGCTGACGGACCTTTAAATCCTCCGCCTTCCGGATGCCGCGGCCCAGGCTGACCAGGGTCCGGACCAGGTCCATCCTCTCCTCTTCCTTCTCATCGATCATGGCCAGGTCGGCCTCCGGGAAGAAAGCGGTATGGACAGTCAGGGAATCATCGCCCATCAGATCCTTATACATCTCGTCGGAGAGGAAGGGCGCCACAGGGGCCATCATCCGGCTGATGCCCAGCAGGACCTCATAGGTGGTGGCGTAGACACTCTTCTTATCATCCGTCATTTCCGGGGCGTAGAACCGTCTCCGGGCCCGGCGGACATACCAGTTGGACAGGTCGTCGTTCACGAAGTCCGTAATGGCTCTGACCGTCCGCATGTGATCATAGGCATCCATGTAAGCGGTCACGTCCCGGACCAGCTTGTTGTACTTGGACAGGATCCACCGGTCCAGCTCAGGCCGGTCTTTCGGAGCCGGCGCCTCCTCCACCTTCTCCGGGCCGACGCCGTCCAGATTGGCGTAGAGAACGAAGAAATTATAGACATTCCGAAGAGTCCCGAAGAACTTGCTGATGATGTCCTTCAGGCCGTCCTCGTCGAATTTCGTCGGGGTCCATGCCGGCGAGACGCTGAGCAGGTACCACCTGACCGCGTCCGCTCCGTATTTGTCAAACATCTCGAAGGGAGAGACCGTGTTCCCCTTCGACTTGGACATCTTCTTTCCTTCCTTATCCAGGATCAGGTCGCTGACCAGGACGTTCTTATAGGGCGCCTTATGGAACAGGAAGGTAGAGATGGCCATAAGGGAGTAGAACCAGCCTCTGGTCTGGTCGATGCCCTCGCAGATGAAGTCCGCGGGGAAAAGCTGGTCGAAGTCGTCCTTATGCTCGAACGGATAGTGCCACTGGGCATAGGGCATGGAGCCGGAATCGAACCAGCAGTCCATGACCTCCGGGATCCGGGTCATTTCGCCGCCGCATTCCGGGCAGCGGAAATGGATCTCGTCCACATAGGGCCGGTGGAGCTCCACGGTCTCAGGATCCACAGCCTCGATGGCCTTCTCGGCCAGCTCCGCCCGGCTGCCCGCGCATTCCAGGTGGCCGCAGCTGCAGCGCCAGATGGGGATCGGGGTGCCCCAGTAGCGGGACCGGGAGATGTTCCAGTCGCGGACGTCGGCCAGCCAGTTGCCGAACCGGCCCTCGCCGACGAAGGGCGGATACCAGTTCACGGTCTTATTATTGGCGACCAGCTCGTCTCTCAGATCGCTCATGCGGATGTACCAGCCCCTTCTGGCGTAATAAACCAGGGGGGTGCCGCACCGCCAGCAGTGGGGATAATCGTGCTCGATTTTCTTTCTGGCGAACAGCTTATGCTCCTTGGCGAGCCACTTGATGATCTCTACGTCCAGGCCCTCTTCCATGATGAAATGGCCCTTCCAGGGGGTCGTGGTGTATTCGCCCTTCTCATCCACGGGTTCGTAGACAGGGGCCCCGTACTTCTGACCGCAGTTATAGTCGTCTTCACCGAAGGCCGGAGCGGAATGGACGATGCCGGTGCCGTCCTCCACGGTGACATAATCCATGCAGGTCACGAAGAAGCAGTTGTCCTTCTCTGGATCCAGCTCATTCCAGGGCATCAGCTTCTCGTACTTCATGTACTCCAGGTCGCGGCCCTTCATCTCCTCGAGGATCTCATAGTTCCCCTCGCCCAGGACCTGGTCAGCCAGAACCTTTGCCACATAGAAGTTGCTGCCTGCTTCGTCGCCCTTCGTCATGTGCGCTTTAATGTAGTCACAGTCGGGATTGACGGTCAGCAGCGTATTAGCCGCCAGGGTCCAGGCGGTGGTGGTCCAGGCCAGGAAGTAGTCGTTCTCAGTGTCCTTCACCTTAAACTTGACGGTCAGGGTGTTGACCTTCACGGACTTATAGCCCTGGGCCACCTCATGGGAAGCCAGGCCGGTCCCGCAGCGGGGGCAGTAGGGCTGAACCTTATGGCCCTCATAGATCATGCCCGCCTTGAAGAACTGGTCGATGATCCACCAGACCGACTCGATGTAGTCATTTTTCAGAGTGATGTAGGGGTTGTCGAGGTCCGCCATATAGGCCATCCGCTCACTCATCTCCGTCCAGAGACCGGTGTATTTAAAGACGGACTCCCTGCACTTCTCGTTGAACTCGCGAATGCCATATTTCTCGATATCCTGCTTGCCGCTGAAGCCCAGGTCCTTCTCGACCTGGATCTCCACAGGCAGGCCGTGGGTGTCCCAGCCCGCCTTCCGGTTGACCTTGAAGCCCTTCATGACCTTATACCGGTTGATGGAATCCTTCAGGGTTCTGGCCATCACATGGTGGATGCCGGGCTTGCCGTTCGCCGTCGGAGGTCCCTCGAAAAAGATAAAGGCAGGGGCGTCCTTCCGCTCGTCATTACAGCGCTGCAGAAGATCCTTCTCATTCCAGGCCGCGACCTGGTCCTTCTGGACCTCCGCCACCGGCTTGTCTGACAGATTTCTGAACATTCGTTATCGTCCTTTCAACGTAGGGACGCTGCCCCTGAACGCGGGGCAGCACCGCTCAGTTTCTCAATTCTATGCGTCCATTTCCGTCTCTCCCGCGGGGCGGGCGTCGGTCATGGCTTACTTCATGGGGCCGTCTCTCAGGACCAGGTTGATCCGGTTCTGCGAATCGATCTCCGCCACCTTCACATTGACTTTATCGCCAATGTTCATGACATCCTCCACCTTCGCGATCCGGCGGCGGGACATCTTCGAGATGTGAAGCAGGCCCTCCTTCCCGGGCAGGACCTCGATGAAGGCGCCGAAGTTCATGATCCGCATGACGGTGCCCTCATAGGACTCGCCTACCTTCACGTCCTTCGTCAGGAGTTCGATCCTCTCCCTGGCGGCGGCGGCGCCCTCGGCGTTGTCGCAGTAGATGTTCACCAGGCCCAGATCGTCCTCAGAGATGTCGATCTTCGCGCCGGTCTCCTCCACGATTTTATTAATGGTCTTTCCGCCCGGCCCGATGACGATCCGGATCTTATCCGGGTCGATCCGCATGGACTCACAGCGGGGCGCGTATTTCGACAGCTCCTTCCGGGGCTCCGGAATCTCCTCCAGCATGACGGCCATGATCTTCATCCGGCCTTCTCTCGCCTGCTTCAGCGCTCTCGCCAGGATATCCCGGGACAGGCCGTGGACCTTGATATCCATCTGCATGGCCGTGACGCCCACTTCCGTGCCGGTCACCTTGAAGTCCATGTCGCCCAGAAAATCCTCCATGCCCTGAATGTCACTGAGAATGGCCATCTTACTGGACCCATCCTCCTCGACCCGCTCGATCAGGCCCATGGCGATGCCGGCAACCGGACGCTTGATGGGCACGCCGGCGTCCATCAGGGCCAGGCAGGAACCGCAGGTGGAAGCCATGGAACTGGAGCCGTTCGAGGACAGGACCTCAGAGACCACACGGATGGCGTAGGGGAACTCCTCCTCGCTGGGGATCACCGGCAGCAGGGCCCGCTCCGCCAGGGCGCCGTGGCCGATCTCCCTCCGGCCGGCGCTCCGGGGCTTTTTCGCCTCGCCGGTGCAGAAGCCGGGGAAATTATAGTGGTGGATGTAGCGCTTGCCCGTCTGTTCCGTCAGCCCGTCGATCCGCTGGGACTCGCTGAGGGGGGCCAGGGTGCAGGAAGACAGGACCTGGGTCTGGCCCCGCTTGAACAGGCCTGTGCCGTGGACCCGGGGCAGAACGCCGGTCTCCGCCCAGACCGGACGGATCTCATCCAGCTTCCGGTCGTCCGGCCGGACGCCCTCGTCCAGAATCATGGCCCGGACGCTTTCCTTCGTAATGTTATAGAGGACCGCGGCGATGTCCTTCTCCTGATCCGGATAGACCTCCTCGAAGTGGGACTGAGTCTCCTTCTCCACCTCATCCATCCGGTCCAGCCGGGTCATCTTATCGGAATTCCGGACCGCGTCCTTCATCTTCTCAGTCGCGAAGGCACGGACCGCCTGATCCACATCCTCGGGGATCACAGCCAGGTCCGCCGCCTGCTTGGGCTTGCCGACTTCCGCGACCACCTCGTCGATGAAGGCGACCAGTTTCTTAATCTCTTCATGGCCGAAGAGGATGGCGTCCAGCATATCCTCCTCCGGAACCTCCTTCGCGCCGGCCTCCACCATCATGATGGCTTCCTTCGTGCCGGCAACGGTCAGGTTGATATCAGAGACCTCCCTCTCCGCCAGGGTGGGGTTGATGACGAACCGGCCGTCCACCCGGCCGACACGGACAGACCCGGTGGGACCGTCCCAGGGGATGTCGGAAATGGCCAGGGCCACGGAGGATCCGATCATGGCCATGATGTCGGTCTCACAGTCCAGGTCCACGCTCATGACCAGGGCCTCGACCTCCACGTCATGATAATATCCCTTCGGGAACAGCGGTCTGAGGGGCCGGTCCATCAGACGGGAAGACAGGACCGCCTTCTCACTGGGACGACCCTCCCGCTTGATGAAGCCGCCGGGGATCTTGCCCACGGCGTACATCTTCTCCTCGTAATCACAGGACAAAGGCAGGAAGTCCGCGTCCGGACGGGGCTCCTTCGAGGCGCAGGCGGTGACGTTGACCACAGAATCGCCATAGCGAACCATGACCTGGCCGTTGGCCTGCTCACAGACCTTGCCGATCTCGAGCTGCAGGAGCCTGCCGCCCAGGGCGGTCTTAAAGGTCCTGTAATCGGTGAATCTTGACATACTCTCTCCTCTCTGCCGGCCGCGGCCGGCTGTCGGGAAATGGGCCAGGCTCCCCAGGCGTGAAGTCCTGGCGCGGTTCCGATCCTGAACCGTTCCAGGGCTGCACAACTGGCTTGGAATGACCGGCCCTCTCCCTATTTTAAAAACCCGGCGGAGCTGGTGACCCCGCCGGAAACGTCAATCTGATTACTTTCTCAGGCCAAGACGAGCGATAAGAGAACGGTATCTTTCGATGTCCTTCTCCTTCAGGTAGCCCAGGAGGTTTCTTCTCCGGCCGACCATCTTCAGCAGGCCTCTTCTGGAATGATGATCCTTCTGATGGGTCTTCAGATGCTCATTCAGCTCATTGATGCGGGCGGTCAGGATCGCCACCTGGACCTCAGGGGAACCGGTGTCGCCTTCCTTCGTCGCATACTCCTTCATGATGGCTGCTTTCTTCTCTTTCGTGATCATTTCTAAATCTCCTTTCGTTCATGCGCCCGTGCTGCGTCAACGCCGGAGCAGCGGGAGACCCGGCACAGGTAGCGGATGACAACAATTTATTTTAGCATGGGAAACAGGCGAATACAATAATTATCTCAGCGTTTCCCCCGTTTCTCCCGCTTCTTTTCAAGCCGCTCGTGGAACCTCCTGGCTTCCCTGCAGTCCCGGACAATCTGTTCGGACAGGTCATCCACAGAATCGAACTTCACCTCGTCCCGCATCTTCCTCAGAAACTCCACGATGATCTTCTTGCCATAGAGCTCCTTATTGAAATCGAAGATATGGGTCTCCACGTTCTTCTTATAGGTCCCGATGGTGGGCTTCACCCCCACATTGGTGACACTGGGATAGCGGACCCCGTTCCAGTCACAGTAGGTGATGTAGACGCCATTCGGCGGGGTAACCATCTGGGTGTCGATGACCAGGTTGGAGGTGGGGAAGCCCAGCCTGCGGCCCAGCCTGTTGCCGACCACCACCTCGCCGGCGATCTCATAGTTTCGCCCCATGTACCGCATGCACTCATCGACCCTGCCGGAGGCCACCAGGGTCCGGATCAGGGTGGAGCTGACTACGTTTCCATCGATCATATAGGGCTTCATCTCATGGACGGAAAAGCCTTCTTCCTTCCCCATCTTCCGGAGCAGCTCCGGGTCCCCGGAGGCGAAATGGCCGAAGCGGTAGTTGAAGCCGCAGTAGGCCGCGTTCATGTTCATGGTCTTCAGGAGAAGCTGGTGGACGAAGGTCTCCGGCGGCATGGTCATGATCTCCTCCGTGAACGCGATGTCCACCATATAGTCTACGCCCAGGGCTTCGAGGATGGCCGCCCTCTCATCATGATAGAGGATGCTCTTCACCGGCGGCTTGTCCTTCAGAAGGTTCCGGGGGTGATTGGAGAAGGTAAAGACCGCGGCCTTCAGGCCGTGCGCGCGGGCATACGCCACACAGGCACGGATCAGCTTCTGGTGGCCCTTATGGACCCCGTCGAAGTTGCCCAGGGCCACCGCCGCCTGCTCCTCATAATCCACGTCTTCAAGCTTCCTGTATATGATCACGTCTCTCTCCTATCAAAAGGTCCGTCCCCTGGGCGAACACCTTGACCGGCAGGTATCCGGTCTCCCGCTTCTCGGCGACGCCGAGGAAAGTATCTCCCAGGAACAGGAGGTACAGCCGGTCGTAGGCCCCCTTCTCCAGGAGAAATTCCGGCACCCCCTGAAGATCCGGACCCGCTTCCACCGCCACCGCCTCCTCCCGGAGGGGCAGCCCGTTCACGAACCGGAAGGCGTCCGCCGGCCCTGTCCGGCCTCTGCCCAGCCGGATCAGGGGCGCGTAGGCAGGGACTGAGGCGGCGGCCCGCTCCTCGGGGCTCATGTCCGCCAGGTCCTCCAGCCGGATGGCGTCCTTCTCCCGGAAGATCCCGGTCTGGACCCGGTCCAGGGCCAGGACCGCCCCGTGGACGCCCAGGGCCTCCCCCGCGTCATGACAGAGGGTCCGGATATAGGTCCCCTTCGTGCAGGTGACCAGGAAGTCTGCCTGCCAGGTCTCTGGCCCCAGGACCACCCGCTCCACGGTCAGCGCGGGGATCGCCACCTCCCTGGCCCGGATCTCCACGGTCTCCCCCGACCGGGCGTACTGATAAAGCCTTTTTCCATTCACCTTCACAGCGGAATACATGGGGGGCCGCTGCATGATCTGTCCCTGGAAACCGGCCATGACCGCGCGGACCCGGTCCTCCGAAAGGGCCGCCAGCGCCTCCGCCGTGGCCTCCGCCACCGGCCTTCCCCATACGTCCTGGGTGTCGAACGCTGTCCCCAGGGCCATGGAACACCGGTAGGTCTTGAAATCCAGGTCCAGGTACTGGATAATCCTGGTAGCCCTGCCGCAGCAGATGGGGAGGACGCCCGTCGCCATAGGATCCAGCGTCCCTGTGTGGCCAATCCTTTTCATGCCCAGGATCCGCCGCATCCGGGAGACCACGTCATGGGAGGTCATGCCGGCAGGCTTGGCGATATTGAAGATCCCGTCCATCAGGCCTCCATCTCCGCCAGGGCTTCCTCCGCCTTCGTCCGCAGGGCCGTCAAGGCCGCCGCCAAAGGCATCTTCAGGGTCGCGCCGGCAGCGCGAAGGTGGCCGCCGCCGCCGAAGGAAGCCGCCAGGGCCTGTACATTCAGCTCCTCCTTCGCCCGGAAGCTGACATGAACCCCGTCCGCTTCCTCCTTCGCCAGAATGGCGGCCTCTACCCCGGCGATGCTGCGAAGCTCAGCCACAATGCCCTCGGAATCGCTCATGACCGCCCCCGCCTTCGCCAGGTCCTCCTGGGACACGAAGGCCATGGCCAGCCGGCCGCCCGCGAGAAGCTGGAGCCGGCTCAGGCAGATCCCCTTCAGAAGGATCTTCTGGGGCCGCTCGCTCTCGAAGAGAAGGTTGCTCACATGGGCCGCGTCGAAACCGGTCTCATAGAGCTCCGCCACCGCCCGGTGGGTCCGGGCGCTGGTGTTGGAGTACTGGAAGTTGCCCGTGTCCGTGGTAATGGCGGCGAACAGGTCCTCCGCCGTCTCCCTGTCCAGGTCAGCCCCCAGGGCATGAAGCAGGTCCAGGACCAGCTCGCCCGATGCCGCCGCGGAGGGATCCACGAGGTAGTAGTCTGCCGCCGGCTCCTTCACCAGATGGTGGTCCAGGGCGGCGGAGACCTTCCCTGTCCTGAACCAGGGGGCAGACCGGGGGAACCGGTCAAGGGCGCTGGCGTCCACGGCCAGGCAGAGATCCGGGGCCGGGAGGCCGGACGGATCGTCCGTCGTATAGCCTTTGTCCATGAAGCAGAGGTTGGCCGCCACTTCCCGGTCGTTCCGGATGACCCAGCTGTCCTTCCCCATCAGCCGGAACTGATGACAAAGGGCGCAGGTGGAGCCGATGGCGTCGCCGTCCGCGTTTTCGTGGGGAAAAATGAAAATGGAAGAGGACCCGGCAATGAGCCGGGCCATCTCTTCGAACGTACAATTTCTGATGACTTCGTTCTTCATATCAGTCTAGGTCAAGCTTCTTCAGCATCTCATCGATGTGGGTTCCATATTCCATGGACCGGTCGATCTTGAAGATCAGCTCCGGCACCCGGCGGAGCTTAAGGCCCTTCCCAATCTCGCCGCGGATGACGGGCGCGGAGCTTTTCAGGCCTTCCAGCACCTCTTCCTCCCTGGCCTTAGCCTGGTCCGGGTCCTGGGAGAGGTCGAGGACAGTCACATAGCAGGTGGCGTAGCTCCCGTCCCGGGTCACGTCGACATCGGTGATGCTGATCATGCCGCTGAGCCGGGGGTCCTTCAGCTCCCGAAGGAGCATGCTGCTGATGGTCTTCTTAATCTCGACCCCGAGTCTCCCCTGTCTGTATCCTTTACCCATAACGCCTCCGGTCTACTCAGCCTTCACTTCCACCATGTGGAAGCACTCGAGAACATCGTCCATCTTAATGTCGTTATAGTCCTCGATGCCGATGCCGCACTCGTAGCCCTGGGCCACTTCCTTCGCGTCGTCCTTAAACCGCTTCAGGGACGAGATCTTGCCCTCGTGGATCACGATGCCGTCCCGGACCAGCCGGATCTCGGCGTTTCGGAGAACCTTTCCTTCGGTGATATAGGCGCCGCCGACGATGCCGACACCGGGAACCTTGAAGGTGTCGCGGATGACAGCCTTCCCCAGAACTTCTTCCTTGAATTCCGGTTCCAGCATGCCCTTCATGGCCGCTTCCACGTCGTTCAGAGCATCGTAGATGACCCGGTAGAGCCGGATCTCGACGCCGGCCTGATCGGCCTGGCTGGTGACCGCGCTGCTGGGACGGACGTTGAAGCCCAGGATAACGGCGTTGGAGGTCTCTGCCAGCATGACATCGGACTCATTGACGGTACCGACGCCGGAATGGATGATATTGACCTTCACCTCATCCGTGTTCAGCTTCTCCAGAGAAGTGATCAACGCGCCCACAGAGCCCTGAACATCCGCTTTAATGATCAGGTTCAGCTCCTTCACCTCGCCCTGCTGGATCTGAGTGAACAGCTTCTCCAGGGACATGCTGGAGTTCTTCGCCATGGTCTCCTCACGGAGCTTCTCCTGGCGGCGGGCCGCGATCTCCCGGGCGGTCTTATCGTCCCGGACCACGTTGAAGTTGTCGCCGGCCTGAGGCACGTCGGTGAGACCCAGGATCTCAACGGCGGTGGCGGGGCCTGCTTTATGGATCTTTCTGCCCTTATAGTCGGTCATCAGACGGATCCTGCCGGAGCAGGTGCCCGCCACCAGGCTCTGGCCGGCCCGGAGGGTGCCGTTCGTCACCAGCAGAGTGGCGACGGGGCCTCTGGCCTTATCCAGCTTGGCTTCGATGACAGAACCCATGGCCAGCCGGTTGGGGTTGGCCTTCAGTTCCAGCATGTCGGCCTGGAGGAGGATCATCTCCAGCAGGTCTTCGATGCCTATCCGCTTCTTCGCGGACACTTCCACGCTGATGACGCTGCCGCCCCAGTCTTCGACCAGGACATCGTGGTCAGCCAGCTCTTTCTTCACCCGGTCGGGGTTGGCGCCGGGCTTGTCCATCTTATTGATGGCCACGATGATGGGAACACCGGCCGCCTTGGCATGGCTGATGGACTCAACGGTCTGAGGCATGACGCCGTCGTCGGCGGCGACGACCAGGACCGCGATATCCGTGACATGGGCGCCCCTGGCCCGCATGGCCGTGAAGGCCTCATGGCCCGGGGTGTCCAGGAAGACGATCTTCCGGCCGTTGATCTCGACCTCGGAAGCGCCGATGTGCTGGGTGATGCCGCCGGACTCGGTCGCGGTAACGTTCGTGGACCGGATGGCGTCCAGCAGAGAGGTCTTGCCGTGGTCAACGTGGCCCATGACTGTGACGATCGGGGGACGGGGCTTCAGATCCTTCTCCTTATCCTCGAAGTCCTCGATGCCCTCTTCCTGGACCTCCTCTTCGACCTGGCCGACCACGACGTTAATGCCCAGCTCATCCGCCAGGACCATGACGGTCTCCTCGTCGATGGTCTGATTGATGTTGGCCATAACGCCCATCTTCATGAGGGCCATGATGACCTGAGAAGTGGACATTTCCGTCTGCTCGCAGAAGCCGGCGATGGTGATAGGCACGTCCAGCTTGAAGGTGCCTTCGGGAAGAACTTCCTCTTCCACCTCCTGGACCACCTCCTGCTTGGCCTTCGTGTACTTCTTCCGCTCCCGCTTCTCGAGGGACTTCTGCTCGAACTTATCGAACTTGGAATGGCTGTCCTCGTGACGGCCCTTCTTCCGGCCCCGGCCGCCCCTCTCCTGAGAGAGGCCGCCCTGGGAAGTGACCCGCTGGGGCCGCTTGTGCTCGCCGCCCACGGCGCCGGCGCCCGCGCCCGCGCCGCCCCGGCCCTGGGTCCTGCCGCCGGCCGAGCTCCCCGCGTTCCGCCGGTTCCCGGAAGGCCGGCCGCTGTTCTGGCCGTTCTGCCCGCTCCGCCGGCTGTTCCGGCCGCTGCCGGAAGCCTTCTCGCCCGGCTTCTTCGGCTCCGCCCGCTTGATGATCTTGATCTTCGGGGTGGCGATATGCTCACTGGCCGCCAGGTGGATCTTCGGTTCCTTCTTCTCTTCCTTCTTCGCTTCCTTCGGCGCGTCAGCTTTCTTCCCGGCACTGACGGAATCAGACTTCGGAGCGCTGGCCTTCTGCTCCTCCTTCTTCTCCGCCTTTTCAGCCTTCTCAGCTGGCTTGGCCGCCTTCGCGGCGGCGGCAGCCTTTGTTTCCGCTTTCGGCTCAGCCGCGGCCTTCGCCTCTTCCGCGGGCGCGGGGGCAGCCTTCGGGGCCTTCGTTTCCGCCTTTTCCGCCTTTTCCGCCTTCGCGGGAGCCTGGTCCTTCTTCGAGTCAGCGGCAGCGGGGGCGGAAAAGGTCTTTAAGGCCGCCTTCTCCGCCGGCGCGGCTTCCTTCTTCGCGGCGGCGGCAGTCTTCGTCTCTTCTTTCGGCGCAGGCGCGGGGGCAGCCTTCGGGGCCTTCGTTTCCGCCTTCTCCGCTTTCTCCGCCTTCTCCGTTTCTTCCCGCTTGGACAGGAGCTCCTCATTCACGATGGGCTTCCCGGCCGGCGCCTTCCGTTTATTGGCCAGGAAATTCTCATCCACCACGGGCCTGCCCACAGGGACACCCACCGCCGCGCCGCGCCGGACGCCTTTCTTCGCAGAAGACTGCTTCACGGCGTCCGTCAGGGCCTTCACGTCCGCGTCCGACAGAAGACTTAAATTCGTCTTCGCTTTCAGGCCGAGGGCCCTCGCCCTTTCAAGCAGCACCGTGCTGCTGACATTCAGGTCCTGGGCCAGTTCAAGCACCTTTTTTGTCATCAATCCTTCACTCCTTCCAATTGGATGCGGTCTATCTCCCCGCTGATCGCTTTCGCGAACCCTCTGTCCGTCACAGCGAAAACGCCGTTGCCGCTGTTTCCCGTGATCTGGGAAAGCTCCTCCTTCGTTCCGAACACCCGGTAATCCGTCCCGCTCGATTCGCATTTCCGGGTCATCTTCTCAACTGTATTCGGAGCGGAATCCTCCGCGACAACCAGCAGTCTGACTTTCCCTCTTTTCATCAGCGACAAACATGTGTTGTACCCCGCCTGCAGGTTCCGCGACCGCGCCGCGAAGCCGAAATAGGCGGATAGTCTGTCATTCATGGTTTTTCATTTCCTCCAGCGCCCGATCGATCTCATCCTGATCGATGTTCGTCCTGAAATTCCGTCGAAAAGCGTTCTTTTTCACCGCCAGCCGCCTGCACTCGTCATTCGGGCAAAGGTAAACGCCCCGTCCGTCCTCCGTCCCAGCCGGATCTGGCTTCAACCTGCCGTCCCGAAAGGTGAACCTCATCAGTTCCGCCTTCGGCCGGCTCCTCATGCAGCCGATGCACCGCCGCATGGGGACTTCTGATCTATTCCTCCGGGGCATCCTACGCCTCCGGTGTCTCCTGGTCGCCGGCCGGCGCGGCTGCCGGCTCATTCTCAGCCGCCGTCTCCTCCTGGACGGGAAGGTCCTCAGCTGCCGGCTCCTCCTGGACAGGAAGGTCCGCTGTCTCGCCCTCCTCCAGGCCGTCCAGCACGTCCCCGTTCTCTTCATAGAACTGGGTGTGGCTCTTAATATCGATCTTCCAGCCGCTGGCCTTCGCCGCCAGGCGGACGTTCTGTCCCTGCCTGCCGATGGCCAGGGAAAGCTGATTGTCAGGGACGATGGCGGTGGCGATCCGCTCCTCCTCATCCTCGATGACCACGGCCTCCACCTCCGCCGGGCTGAGCACATTGGCGATGAGCTGGGCCGGATCCTCGCTCCAGAAGATGATGTCGATCTTCTCGCCGGAAAGCTCGTCCACAACCTTCTGGACCCGGCTCCCTCTGGCGCCCACACAGGCGCCCACCGGATCCACATTCTCATCATGGGACCAGACCGCCATCTTCGTCCGGGATCCTGCTTCCCTGGCGATGCTCTTAATCTCTACGATGCCGTCCTGAATCTCCGGCACCTCCAGCTCGAACAGACCCTTCACCAGACCGGGATGAGACCGGGACAGGAAGACCTGAGGGCCCTTCGAGGTTTTCTTCACATCCATGATATAGACCTTCAGCCGGTCCCTGAC
>CACZTH010000005.1 GCA_902784035.1 uncultured Eubacteriales bacterium | reverse complement strand
TGTGGTATCTCTCCATGGCCGCGGGCAGTTCGTCGATGATTATTTTGCAGACAAAGGGATCCCGCAGGTTGGCGGCCCCCACCTCGACGGCGGCAGCGCCGGCCATCATCATCTCCAGCACATCCTCGGGGGTGGAGATGCCTCCCATGCCGATGATGGGGATATGGACCCGCTCGAAGCACTGCCAGACCATGCGGAGCGCCACCGGAAACACGGCGGGGCCGGACAGGCCGCCTGTGGTATTGGCCAGGAGGGGCCGGCGGGTCTTCAGGTCCAGGCGCATGGCCAGGAGGGTATTAATCAGGGCGATGCCGTCGGCTCCCGCGTCCTCGCAGGCTGCCGCGATCCCGGCGATGTCGGTGACGTTCGGCGTCAGCTTCACGTAGACCGGCAGGCTGGTCTTCTTCCGGACGGCCGCTGTGACCTGGGCCGCCAGGGCGGGGTCGGCCCCGAAGCTCATGCCGCCCCCGTGGACGTTCGGACAGCTGATGTTGACCTCCAGGATGCCGATCTGGGGCTGGGCGTCCATGACCTCCGCCAGGCGCTCATACTCCTGGATCGAGAAGCCGCTGATGTTGGCGATGAGCGGCTTGTGGAAGTGTTCTCTCAGGCTGGGGAGTTCCGTCTTCACGACCTCGTACACGCCGGGGTTCTGCAGGCCCACGGCGTTCAGCATGCCCGAGGGGGTCTCCGCGATCCTGGGAAGAGGGTTCCCGTAGCGGGGGTCCGTCGTGGTCCCCTTAAAGGAAATGGAGCCCAGGATGTCCAGGTCATAGAGGTCCCAGAATTCCCGGCCGTAGCCAAAGGTGCCGCTGGCGGGGATGACCGGGTTGTCCAGGGTCAGGCCGGACAGGGTCACCCGCAGGTCTTTCTCCGTCATCTCGCCGCCTCCTTCCCGCCGGCCCACAGGGCCAGGTCCGCCTTCCGGAAGACCGGGCCGTCCTTACAGACCCGCCGGGGTCCGTCCGGGGTCTCGATGCTGCAGCCCATGCAGGCCCCGAAGCCGCAGCCCATCCGTTCCTCCAGGCTGAACTGGCCGTCCGGGGCCAGAGGCAGGACCGCCCGGAGCATGGGGGCGGGTCCGCAGCAGAAGAGGTAGTCGAATTCCATAGATTTCAGGGCGTCGGTCACGAAGCCCTTCTGCCCCGCCGATCCGTCGGCGGTCGTGAGGACGGGCTCGATCCCCAGATCCCGGAACCGGTCCAGGGGGAGAATGTCCTCCTTCGAATTAAAGCCCAGAACCACCCGAGGCGTCTGGCCCAGGGCTGTCATGGCTTTCGCGCAGGCATAGATCGGGGGCATGCCGATGCCGCCCGCTGCCAGGACCGGGGCTGTTCCCTGGTCGGCCACGTCGAAGCCGGTCCCCAGGGGCAGGAGGACGTCGAGCGTGCTTCCCGGCGTCATGGCCGCCAGTTCCCGGGTCCCCTGCCCCATTACCTTGAAGAGGAGATCCAGATGGTCCCCCGCCGCGTCCCAGATGGAAATGGGCCGGCGGAGAAAGCGGCCGGGCAGCTTCAGGTCCGCGAACTGGCCGGGCTGGGCGGTGCCGCAGTCCCCCTCCAGAACGAGGGCGCAGGTGTCTTTTGTTAGGGGGGTGAGGCTTCGGACCGTCAGGGTCTTCTCGTTCATGCTCAGGCCTCCTCTCCGGCGGCCGTCTGGGCCGGCGGGTTATCCTGGCTGTCAGGGCTCCCCGAGCTCTCCAGGCTCTCCGGGCTTCCCAGCGCTCCCTGGTCTCTGGGATTCCCCAGCGCCGCGTCCCGGTAGGCCACCCGCCCGCCAGCCACTGTCAGCAGGGTGCGGCCCCGCACCGCCCAGCCCTCGAAGGGGGTTGACCGGCCCTTCGACAGGAAGTCCGCCGGGTCGATCGCATAGGGGTCGGCCACGGAGATCACTGTGAAGTCGGGGGCGGCGACGGTCCCTGACGCGGTCAGGGGATGGTCGGGCAGGCAGAACCGCTTCTTCGCGCCGGCGGCCATGAGCCGGACCAGATCCTCCAGGCGCAGGATGCCGGGTTCAACGAATTTCGTGTACATGACCGGGAAGGAGGTCTCCAGACCGATCACGCCATTATTGCTCTTCAGCAGGCCCCGGTGCTTCTCTTCCCAGGTGTGGGGAGCGTGGTCGGTGGCGATCATGTCGATGGTCCCGTCCAGGAGTCCCTGGAGCAGGGCGCCCCGATCCGCCCGGCCGCAGATGGGCGGGTACATCTTAAACCGGCCGCTGTTCGGCTCGTCGGGGTCGATCTTGAAGAAGTCCTCGTCACAGAGGGTCAGGTAATGGGGGCCGGTCTCACAGGTCACGTCCACGCCGGACCGCTTCGCGTCCCGGACGATGGAGATCGTCTCCCGGCAGGAGACATGGCAGATGTGGTAGGCGCAGCCGGTCTCATCGGCCAGCTTCACATCCCGCTCCGCCTGCCGCCACTCGCTCTCGGACCGGATGCCCGCGTGGTGAATCGCCAGCGAATAGGAGCCCTCGTGGATGTCCCGGCCGCCCAGCAGGGACTCATCCTCGCAGTGGGCGGAAATGGGCCTGTCCAGGGCGTGGGCCGCCGCCATGGCGTCCCGCATGAGCCCGGCGTCCTGGATCCCCCGGCCGTCGTCACTGAAGCCGCAGACATAAGGGGCCAGGGCCTCCATGTCGGACAGCTGGCTCCGTCCGTCCTGGGCCAGGGTGATGGCCCCGAAGGGGATCACATGGATCCTCCCGTCCCGCTGGATGGCATCCAGCTGGGGGCGGAGTCCGTCCAGGGTCGAAGGGACCGGGTTCAGGTTCGGCATGGTGCAGACCGCCGTGAAGCCGCCCCGGGCGCCGGCCAGGCTGCCGGTTTCGATCGTCTCCTTATGTTCGAAACCCGGCTCGCGGAAATGCACATGGGCATCCGACAGGCCGGGCAATACGAGCGCTTCCTGGAGGTCCAGGGCCTCATCGGGATGGTCGGGACAGGTTCCGCATTCAAAAACACGGCCCCCTTCCTCGTCCAGCAGCACATCTGCCGTCCGGAAGGAGCCGTTCAGATAGACGCGTCCGTTGGTTAACAGTAAGGACATAAGGCCTCCAGTTCCACGGTTCTGTGATAAGTGATAAAAGGCGCTCCCGCCGCCCGCCTACAGCAGGGTGCCGATCATCAGGAGCAGTGGGTTTTGCTGGTATAGTATGCCGCTGAAAGAAGAAGCGTCGAGGGTCTTCTTCAGGAAAACCGCCGCGCCCTCTGGCAGGACGCCCATCAGGACGGATAACAGAGCCAGGCTCAGCAGGCAGAGGAAGATGCCGATCAGGATCCCCAGGAAGCCGCCCGCGGCGTGGTCCACCGCCCGGAGCGGGCCGCCCTCCTTATTTCGGAAGGGCAGGCAGATCAGCCAGGCGGCCAGCTTGACCGCCAGGATGATGAGGAAAAACGCGGCCACCGACAGGATCAGCCGCGTCAGCCCCGAGGCCGCCGCCTGGGCCGCGGAGTTCGCCTGGGCCGCTGCGACCGGCGCCTCTCCCGCCAGCCCGTTCATGGATTTAGGGATCAGATCATACCCCGCGGTCTGGCCGAAGCCGTCGGCGAATCTCGCCGTAAAAAATTCGGTCATCCTCTCGTCGATCTGGGTGCTGTCCGCCAGCCAGGTCCGCACCCGGCCGAAGAAGAGCAGGCCCAGAATCAGGCCCCCCGCCCACTGGGCGAAGCTCACCACCGAGACCACGAAGCCCCGATGGCCGTAGCGCAGGGCAGTCAGAACGATGAAGATCAGTAAGATACCGTCAATGATCATGGGCGGTCACCGGTTCCCGCTGAGCGCGGGTCACTCGGCCTCCGCGGGAGCCTCCTCCAGCACAGAAGTGCAGTGGGGACAGCGGGTGGCGTTGATATCGATCTCCGACTTGCAGTAGGGGCAGACCTTCGTGGTAGGCGCGGCTGCCGGCTCTTCCTTCTTCAGACGGTCCCGCATCTTATTAATCGATTTCATCATCAGGAAGACCACCAGGGCCATGATGATGAAGTTGATGATGGCAGAGATGAAGGTGCCGTACTTCAGCACAGCGGCCCCGGCGTCCTCCGCAGCCTTCAGGGTTTCATAATGCTTTCCGTCCAGGGCGACGAACATGGAATTGAAGTCCACATGCCCGGCGAAAACGCCGATGATCGGGTTGATGATGTTGTCCACGAGGGACTGGACGATGGCGGTGAAGGCGGCGCCGATGATCATGCCGACGGCAAGGTCCATCATGTTCCCCTTCAGCGCGAACTCACGGAATTCTTTAATGAAATTTTTCATGGGTCAAGGCTCTTCTTTCTTAGTTCTTCAAAATAATTAATCTCAGGCACACGGCCTTCTTCTTAGTATACCTATTCTAAGGCTGAAATTCAACAAAATCTCACCATCGGGCGGTCCGGCGGCACGGGCGGGTTCATCCGCCCCGGCCGGGCTCGAAGGCTCCGGACGATCCACCCCGGAAAGAAGGAACGGGTCCGTCCGCCCCCCGGCCATGAAGCGGTTGTACGAAAATCGGCGCATCTGTACAGGATGTTTAAATTTGTTCAACGAAGGTTTTAAATTAAGTTGTGTATGGATAAAGTTTGTTGTATACTTCAATATTGTATGGATAAAAAAGCCTTTATGAAAGAAGCGCTCCTGGAAGCCAGAGCGGCGGCCGCTATGGGGGAAGTCCCGGTGGGCGCCGTCGTGGTGAAGGACGGGCGCATCATCGCCAGGGGCCGCAACCGGACCGTGACGGACCGGGATCCCACCGCCCACGCGGAGATCGAGGCCATCCGGGCGGCGGCGAAGGCCCTGGGCGGCTGGCGGCTCACCGGATGCGACATCTATGTGACCTGCGAACCCTGCGCCATGTGCGCCGGCGCCCTGGTCTGGAGCCGGATGGCCAGGCTCTACATCGGCTGCCCCGACCCGAAAGCGGGGGCCTGCGGGTCCGTCCTGGACGTGGTTCGCGCGCCGGCCCTGAATCATCAGGTCGAGACAGAAACGGGGATTCTGAGCGTGGAGTGCGCCCAGGTCCTGAAAGATTTTTTCCGGGAACTTCGGAGGAACGGGAAGTCCTCCCGTGACATCCGGGCGAGAAAGCATTCATCGGAGGAGAGATAATGAAGAGAATCAGAACGATCCTTGCCGCAGTGGTCCTGCTTGTGGTCCTGGCGGCGGTCCCTGTGTCCGCGGCTTCGGACTTCAGCATCGTGAAGACCACGCCGGAGGACGGCGCGACGAACACCACGAAGGACAACATGTGCGTGAAGGTGTTCTTCAGCACACCGGTGGGGAACGCCGCTTCGAAGAAGGCGAATAAGGGCGCGTTCAAGATCACGGATAATAAGGGGAAGAAGATTCCTTCCCTGATTTACTATAGTAAAGAAGACCCGAAATACGCTCTGATTCTGGTCGACACGAATAAGGTAAGCACCACCGCGAAGGACTCCCCGATTAAGGACGGCACCAAGTATACCGTGACGATCTCGAAGGACTTCCAGGATAACGCGGGAAATAAGCTGGGTAACGATAAGCTGCGGAAGATCAGCTTCACCACCATGAACCAGCGCCGGGGCACGGCCGTTTACATGGTCATGATGATCGCGCTCTTCGTTGGTATGTTCGCTTTCTCCGCCCGTCAGGCTAAGAATCAGACGAAGAAGAAGGAAGTGGAGACCGGGAAGGAAGAGACCTTTAATCCCTATAAGGAGGCCAAGCGGACCGGAAAATCCGTGGAGGAGGTCACCCGGGAGCACGCGAAGGAAGAGGCCAGGGTTCAGAAGAAGGTCGCCAGGAAGAAGAACCGGCAGGAGAAGGAGAATCCTGAGCTGATCCTGGGCAGAGACGGGAACGCATATAAGGTTCACCAGCGCCGGCCCATCAGCGCGGGCGGCGGCACCTATCGGTCCGGAAAGAAGGCCCAGATGGAAGCCCTCGCGAAGAAGCGGGCCGAGGAGAAGGCCCGGCGGAAGGCGGAAAATTACCAGAAGCATGCTAAGAAGCCGGTCCAGAATAAACCGAAGAAGCGCGGCGGTCATAGATAAGAAGAGATGGCCATGGACTCTGAGAATCAGGAAAGAGGCGGAAGGCCGCGGCCCTGGGCAGCCCGGAAGATCCCGGGCGGCGCGACCGTCCTCCTGTATTCCTTCGCGAAGATCAATCTTTCTCTGGATGTCCAGGGGGACGCCGGAGACGGCTACCACCGGGTGGACATGGTCATGCAGCAGCTGGCCTTCCACGACGATGTGGAGGTGACCTTTCTCTCGTCAGCGGACCCGGGCTTTCGGATCGAGCTTACTTCTAACCGGAGCTACCTGCCCAGCGACAGCCGGAACCTGGCCTGGAAGGCGGCGGACCTGATGGTCAGCCGGCACGGAGGGGCGCTGACGGCTGTCAGAGCTGGCGGCGTCTTCCCTGACGGCGTTTCCGGCGGGACTGTCCGGATCCATATCCAGAAGAGGATCCCCGTGGCGGCCGGCCTGGCCGGCGGCAGCGGAAACGGGGCGGCGGTCCTCCATGGGCTGAACGTGCTCTGGGGGCTGGACCTTTCTCTTCAGGAGATCATGGATCTGTCGGCGGAGCTGGGGTCGGATGTGCCCTTCTGCGCGGCGGGCCAGGCCGCGGCGGGCTACGCCCTGCCGAAGAAGATCCGGAAGGCGGCGGAAGCGGCCTCCTGCGCCCGGGCGACTGGCCGGGGCACAGAGCTCGCGCCCTGCAGGGGCCTCCGGTCTCCTGTGGTTTTCGCCAAGCCCCGGCTTTCGGTCTCGACGAAGGAGGTCTACCAGGGGATCGACAGCTGTCCGATCCCGGAACGGCCGGATAATGATCGGCTGGTTTCCGGCCTTCAGCAGGGACTGCCATTGGATACTGTAAGCCGGGACTTTATCAATGTATTAGAGAACTATACCCTGACCCGCTACCGGAAGACAGCGGACCTGAAGAGGATGATGCAGGACCTGGGCCCTGTAAAGACGCTGATGAGCGGCAGCGGGCCGACGGTCTTCTCTGTTTTTCGGGATATGAAGTCCGCCCGGGTCGCCTGCGCCCGGCTTCGGGAACGGGGCTATGAGGCCTACTGGACGAAATGTGTTTGAAGGACTGGCTGGGAAGCCAGGCCCGCTGAGAAGAAGCCGCTGGCGAAGGGAATCCTCTGCCCTGCCCGGCGATATTCGTCTGAAGGCGCCCGATCGCGGGGGAATATGTCAGGAATGCGTTGGGATGCGCATGGAGATAGAGAAATAGGAGGGGAAAATGGAATTCGATCTACGGAGCCACAAGCCGTTGAGAGAGGTCGTGTACGACCAGCTGAAGATGAAGATCCTGGAGGGGTCCATCCGTCCGGGCACCCGGATGATGGAGGTCGCCCTGGCCGATGAGATGGGGGTGAGCCGGACTCCGGTCCGGGAAGCCATCCGGAAGCTGGAGAAGGATGGGCTGGTGGTCATCGAGCCCCGCCGCGGCGCTTACGCTTCCGAGATTTCCGTGAAGGACATCATCGATACCCTGGTCGTGCGGGAGAACCTGGAAGCCCTGTCCGCCTCCATCACCGCCACCACCATCACGCCCCAGCAGGTGAAGAAGCTGGAGGAGATGACCCGCACCTACGGGGAGGCAGTCCGCGCCGGCGACCTGGAGGAAATGATCGAGGGCGACGAGCTATTTCACCGGAGTGTCGTCGAATACAGTCTGAATAAGACCCTGATCCAGCTGTCCGAAACGGTTCAGGAGCTGGCCCTCCGCTTCCGCTATCTCTACTATGATGATTTTTCCCGCTATAAGCTGATGCCAAGCGAGCATACGCGCATCATCAATGCCCTGAAGGATGGAGACAGTAAGGAAGCCGCCAACGCGGCCCGGGAGCACGTTACCCATCTGAAGGATTTCCTCCAGTCCAGCGGCCTGAAGGTGGTCCGGAACCGGGCTGACCCGCGCTGACCCGCATGAACCGTCGCAGGGCCTTAAGCGCGGGTCGAAAATTCTCGATAAACATTGAAAAAACGAGCTCATCGCTTAATCGCGATGGGCTCGTTCGCTGTCGGGGAAGGGGCTGGAAAAGGTCAGACGCGTATCCCGCGGGCAGGGTCATATCCTACAGGAGGATGACCGGCAGGAAGAAGCGCCAGTAGTGCTCAGCTGTGCTGTCCCGGTAGCGGTGATGGAGATCCAGGGCCATGATGTCGCCCCGCACCGACAGGCCGCGGTCCTGGAGGTAGTCCGTCACATGGGACTGCCGGAAGGCATTCTCCATATTGCGGCGATCATCATCATGGGCGTCCGTGTTCGTCTCATGGTAGACGAAGCGGTGGGTGAAACAGACGCAGACGCTGGCGGGAAACCGGATCAGCCGATCTGAGCTGTCAGGCAGGTCCGGGGCCGCGTCTTCACGGATGGCCATGCCGACCGCGTAGTCGAAGGTCTTTTCGCCGTAAGCGGTCCGGGTGATCCGGATTAGCTGGCGGGCGGTGGGCATGCGGGCGATGAGCTGGTGCAGGATGCCGGTGTTGAGGTCATCGTCGTCGAGCAGATCGTCGTTATTTCGAAAGAGGTAGCCCCGGTAGGCAGGGCGGATGGAAACCGAGATGCCGTTGTCCGGTGAAAGGCCGTTCAGCTCGCTGGTCTTTCGGCGGAGCTCCGCCAGCTTCCAGGTCAGGTCCTGGATCTGCTCCTGCAGATCCAGCTGATGGCGGTTCAGGATGTCCTGCAGCTCGCCGGGGGCGCCGTGGATGATCCGGTCGATGTCGGACAGGGAGAGATCCAGGTTCCGCAGCAGAGAGATGTAGAGAAGATAAGTCAGGTCGAAGCTGTGGTAGGTCCGGTAGTTGTTGTCGCTCCGGTGGCTGGAGATCAGTCCCAGGTCCTCGTAGTTCCGGAGGGTCTGCGGTGAGATCCCCAGAATCGAGGCCAGCCGGCTGATCCGGTAAGTTGAAAGATCGGACATGGGGCCCCTCCTGTTATGCGGGGTTCAAAGGGTGTTTAAGGTTTTATTCCACGATTCGCCTGAAGACAAACGCGGACACATGATTTTCGACGCACTCCGGGGAAAACATGGGCAAAAAATGAAAAGCTGTCTCCCCTACCCGGGGCTTGACTTTACACCGGGTTGAGCCGGTACAGTATAGATACCGGATCGAAAATAACTACGTCACACCGCTGACCTACCAACAGCTTTTTGACGGTCGACCGGCATCTTCAACTGATTCTTCCGGAAGGACGGGAGAGAAGCATGATCGAACTTCTCTCCGGTCCTTTCGGGATTTTTTGACAAAGCCTGCCCGCGTCGGACGTCCCCTGCCGCCGTTCCGGATGCCAGGGTAAAGAAAAGAGGCGCCGCCTCAGTGGGAATTCCGCTGAGGTGACGCCTCTTTCTATATCATCCGGTCAGGACAGGGTGCAGGTAACTGTTTCGGTCTGGCCGCTTCGGGAAACGGTGATCCGGATCGTGTCGCCTTTCTTATGTTTCTGGAGCAGGCTGTGCAGGTCATCGTAGGTGCTGATTTTCGTGCCGTCCACGCTCACGATCTTATCAGCCGCCTTCAGGCCCGCCTTCTGGGCGTTGCCGTTGGTAACGCTCTGGATATAGAGGCCGGCGCCGTCCTGGAGTCCCTCCTGCTGGGCTTCGCTCTCGGTCAGCTCAGAAACGGTGACGCCGATCTTCGGGGTGTTGGCGTCGCTGGTGGTCTGGGAATCGGTGGAAATGGATTTCCCGGTTGTAATGATCTTCTTCCCGATCGAAGCCGCCTTATTAATGGGGATGGCGAATCCCAGGCCTTCCACGTCGGACCCGGAGGACTTGGCCACCACGATGCCGACCAGGTTGCCGCTGGCGTTGAACAGGGCGCCGCCGGAGTTGCCCGGGTTGATGGAGGCGTCCGTCTGGAGCAGGTTCAGGCTCTTGCCGTCGATGGTCAGGTTCCTGTTCAGAGCGGAGATGATGCCGGTGGTGGCGGTGCCGCCCAGCTGGCCTAAGGGGTTGCCGATGGCCACGACCTGGTCACCCACTTCCAGGTCGGAGCTGTCGCCATAGGTGGCGGCGGTCAGACCCGTGGCGTTGATCTTCAGGATGGCGATGTCATTATCAGCGTCGGTGCCGACGACTTTCGCCGAATAGGACTTCTTATTCTTCAGGGTGACGGTGATCTTCGTCGCGCCGGAGATCACGTGGTTGCAGGTCATGATGTAGCCGTTTGACTGGATGATGACCCCGCTGCCCGCGCCCTGGGTGACATAATTCTGCGCCCACTGGTCTGTGGAGACGGATTCCGTCGTGATGGAAACCACCGAGTTTTCGGTTTTCTTGATGATGCTGGTGTAAGACAGGGTTTCCTCTGACTTCGTCAGGGTATAGTTCGTGGCGGTCCCCGGCTGCTTGTTCGTGTAGTACATGAAGCCGCCGAAGGTGAGGGCGGAGGTGACCAGCATGCAGATGATCAGGAGCAGGACGAAGCCCCTCCTGGACATGGTGATCACGGTCTGCGCCTTCGCTTTCTTCTCCCGCCGGGACCGTTTCGGGGGTTCAGGGGGAATGCTGGAAGCGCTGTAGCCTGCCGGCCGCTGGGCCTGCTGGCTGAAAGCGTCCTGGCCGTTCGTCCCATACCGCTGCTGGCCATAGCCGGGCTGCTGGCCCGCGCTTCCGTAGCTGGTCTGCTGACCATAGCCAGGCTGCTGGCCATAGCCTCTCGACTGACCGGCGCCATCATAGCCAGCCTGCTGGCCGGAACGATTCTGGTTGTTCGTCTGACAGCCCTGCTGGCTCCCGGCGCTGCCGCTGTAGCCCGAACCGCTGGCCCAGCCGCCGGCGCCGGGGTTCGTGACGGGCCGGCCCTGCTGGCTGCTCGAGCTGCAGCCGGACTGGCCGTTCGAACTGTAGTCATAGGCCGACCTCTGGCTGCCGAGGCTCTGACCTGTGGCGGCCTGACCGCTCTGGCTGCTGAAGCTCTGACCTGTGGCGGCCTGACCGCTCTGGCTGCCGAAGCTCTGATCTGTGGCGGACGGACCACCCTGACTGCCGAAGCTCTGGCTGGCGCCGGTCTGACCTGCGTCCGCGATGGAGGAGCTTGTCCCGAAGGTGAAGGGGGTGTCCTCCGAGGAAGGCGCGGCGGGACGGGCGGAATCCGAGGCGAGGCGGTCCTCAGTTTCGGGGGACGGGGCGGAGGTCACGAAGGAAGTCTCGCCTTCAGGGCCCTGGAGGCCCTGGGATGGGGCGTCCTGGCGGCGCCGCGGCTCTTCCTGGCTCCATTCATCCGTTCTGCGGGTGTCATTCTCGTTGTTCATATTATGGTTACCTTCTTTCATGCCCGGCGGGAAAAGCCGCGGGCCCTTGTCTGACCGAACAAGTTTCTGATGTCCTTGTTTGGCCTGATTATAGCGGTGCTTTATGTATTTTCTGTGTTCAGCCCGTCATAATTATGGTAAAATAATTTGAAAGTCTGGCAGATGGCAGCGCAGCCGAAGAACCGGGGAAGACCGCTTCGGCTCTTTCGATGGTCTGAAAGCTGCGGACGGAAAGGGCGTGACAGGATGGACCGGATCGGAGTCATTTTCGGAGGAAAATCGACGGAACACGAAGTTTCACTGGCTTCCGCGAAGAACGTGATCGAAGCGCTGGACAGGACCCGCCATAAGCTGGTGATGATCGGAATCACCCAGGACGGGGAGTGGCGCGCGTTCGAGGGCGATCCGAAGGCCCTGACTGACGGAAGCTGGGAGCGGATGTCTGTTCCCTTTAATCCCAGCGATCTGCCCCAGGTCGTGGACCTGGTCCTCCCCATCCTCCACGGCGCCCATGGAGAGGACGGCACCATTCAGGGGCTGTTCGAGATGCTGAACGTGGCCTACGCGGGCTGCGGGGTTCTGAGCTCTTCTCTCTGTATGGATAAGGTGGCGGCGAAGATGGTCTTCGACGCGGCCGGCATCCCCACCTGCCCTTATGTGCTGGTTCAGGCGGAGGATATCAGGACGAAGGCGGACCAGGAGGCGGCCCGCTGCGAGAAACTGGGATATCCCATGTTCGTGAAACCCGCCAACGCCGGCTCCAGTGTCGGCATCAGCAAGGCGAAGGACCGGGCCGGCCTGGTCGCGGGCCTGAAGGAGGCGGCGAAATACGACCGCCGGGTCATCGTCGAGCAGGCGGTGGACGCCCGGGAGATCGAGACCGGGGTCATCGGGAATGAGCATCCCCTGGCCGCTGGCGTGGGAGAGATCGCCGCGGCGAATGAGTTCTATGATTATGAGGCGAAATACAGAGATGACCAGGGCACAGTGATCACGGTGCCCGCCAGGGTCGAGGACAGCCTGCGGGAGAGGATCCGGGACATCGCGGTGAAGGCCTACCAGGCGCTTGACTGCGCCGGCTTCGCCAGGGTCGATTTCCTCGTGGACCGGACCACGGGGGAAGCCTTTGTCAACGAGATCAACACCATCCCCGGATTCACGAAGTACAGCATGTTCCCCATGCTCTGGCAGCAGGAGGGCGTGCCTACCGGGGAGCTCATCGAGAAGATCGTGGAGTATGGATATGAAAGACATCGTGCTGACAATAACAGGGAGACAGTTCATCGGTGAAGAGAACGAGGATCAGGTCGAGTTCGTCACCGATGGGAAGCTGTATGAGCGGAATGGGGCGGCCTACCTGGTCTATGAGGACAGTGAGCTGTCGGGTTACCCGGGCTGCCGGACCTCGCTGAAGCTGACCGACGGCCATCTTCGGATGGTGCGGCTCGGACAGGCCGGGAGCGACTACCACATGGAAATGGATTTTCATAAGGGGAAAAGGATGCAGAGCAGGTACCAGACTCCCTTCGGAAGCATCGCCATGGAGGTGATGACGAATGATGTCATCGCGAACCTGTCCGAGGATGGGAACGGGTCGATCGTGATCGACTACGACGTGAGTCTGGACGGGCTGGCGGAGGGTCGGAATTCGCTGAAAATCGATGTGGAAAGTGCGGATCGACATGAACAAAAAACAAAAGAATCTCATTGCTAAAGTTCTGGTGATCGTGGTGTGCGCCGCCATGGTTCTGACGACGGTGCTTTGGGCCTTCCAGGCCATCGTGTGAGGGAAAAGCCGTGAGCAGATCGAAGGAGACCCTGGAGCGGTTTTTCGATTTCAGATATGAAGTGGTCCTGGAGGGAGCCTGCGTCGGCGCGCTGGCGGGCGTTGCCGTGTCCCTCCTGCGGCTTTTCATGGGTAAACTGAGCGGGCTGAACGACCAGATCCGGGCGGCGGCGGCGAAGGACCCGGCCATGTGGGGGGTGTTCGCCCTCCTCGTGGCGGCGGCTTTCGCCATTACTCTCATCGCCCTGAAGTTCGCGCCCCTGTCTTCTGGGTCCGGCATCCCCCAGGTGAAGGGGGAATTGATCGGGAAGGTCTTCCAGCCCTGGGAGCGGGTTCTGCCCGCCAAGCTCATCAGCACGGCGGTCTGCCTGGGGGCGGGCCTGTCCATGGGGAACGAGGGCCCCAGCGTCCAGCTGGGAGCCATGGCGGCGAAGGGCTTCTCCCGTCTGCTTCACAGAATGCCTACGGAGGAGAAGGTCCTGATCACCGCTGGTTCCGGCGCGGGCCTTTCCTGCGCCTTTAACGCCCCGATGGCCGGGGTTCTTTTCGCTCTGGAAGACATTCGCGGGGCCCTGTCCCCGGATATCCTGTCCGCCAGCATGGCGGCGGCCATCGTGTCGAATCTCGTCTCATATAATATCTTCGGTCTGGCTCCGGTGCTCCGTATCGAGGTGCCCGGCGCCCTGCCTCTGCGGAGCTACTGGATGATCCTGCTGTTAGGGGCGGTCCTGGGCGCTCTGGGGGTCTTTTTCAACAGATTCACGGACTTCATGCAGGACCAGTACGCGAAGATCCCGTCGAAGATCGTCCGCATGATGATTCCCTTTGTACTGCTTTTCCCCGCGGCCATATTCATGCCCCGGGTCATGGGCACGGGCTACAGCCTGATCGCGGACGCCAGCGCCGGGAAACTCCTCATGGGGGCACTGGCCGCCACAGTGGTGGTGAAATTCCTTTATTCCATGATCTGCACCAATTCCGGCGTCCCCGGCGGCATCTTCCTGCCCCTCCTGGTCATCGGCGCCCTGAACGGGGGCATCTGGTTCTGGGCCTTCGGCCACGCGGCCGGCCTGGACGACGCCTACCTGGCGAATTTCGTCATCCTCGGCATGGTCGGCTATTTCGTGGCGGTCATCCGGGCTCCGCTGACCGGGGTCATCCTGATCACCGAGCTCACCGGGAACTTTACCAATTTCCTGTCTCTGACCGTGGTCGCCCTGACGGCAACGATCGTGGCGGACATCCTCCATGGCGAGCCTATCTATGAGCAGATGCTGGCCCGCCTGATCCGCGGCCAGTCGGCGGAACCAGCGGAGGATGAGGAGAACGCGCTTCATAAGGTGATTCTGGAAAGCGATGTATTCCTGGCCTCTGACATGGATGGCCGCAGGGTGTCTGAGATGGAACTGCCCCCCGGCTGTCTTCTGGTCTCTGTGATTCATGAGGGCAAAGAAGTGGTCCCGAACGGATCCACGGTCCTTCACGGCGGCGATAAG
>CACZTH010000004.1 GCA_902784035.1 uncultured Eubacteriales bacterium | reverse complement strand
CGGCCGCTATATCAGGAAGGGGTCCAGGCCTGCGGCCCCGCTCTCCAGCGGGAGTCCGGCAGAGAGGAAGGCGCCGGAGGAGACGGTGGCTCTTCAGCGGCCGGGCAGTATAGATCAGACGGGGGTCTCTTCCCAGGCGGAGGGTCTTTCGCCCGCGCCGGGCGCGCTGGAAGCGCAGGGAGACGCGGGGCAGGCCGGAGCTGCCGGTCAGGCAGGCGCGCCGGCGGAAGGTGTGCCCCGCGCGAAAGCGCGGGCAGGCGCGGGGCAGGCCGGAGCTGCCGCGCCCCACGACGCGCCGAACATGCCGGCGGACCTGACAGCCGATCTTACGGCTGAAGCGGCTCCCGGGACGACGGCGCCTGAGCGGGAAGCGGGCCAGCCGTCGCCCCAGCGGACCGTTTCCGTGGACCCGAGGATCCGGGACGCTGGCATGACGGTTGCCCCTGCCCCGGCCGCGGACCAGTTCTTCATCCCCCGGCAGGGGACAGAAGCCGCCCGTTTTCAGGCGGAAACGGAGTCGGCGGGGGCCGGGACTTCAGACGGCCAGGCGGGGACGGCCGGGCCGGGCGAAGGCACGGCCGCGGGCGCTTCGAAACCGGATCAGGCCATACAGGCCATGGTACCAGCTTCCCCGGGGAAGTCCGGGGAGGATGCTTTCAACGGGACAGACGGTTTGACTCCGGCGGATCCCGCCGCCGGAAGCGCCTCCGGGAAGCCTTCTGGCGGACGGCCCGCCCGAAGGAAATTCCGTCTTAAGCGCTGGCAGGCGATCCTGGCGGTGATCCTGCTTCTGGTGGCAGCGATCGGCCTGGGCGGTGTCGCCTTCAGCAAGCATCTCATCAATTCCAAGCTGAATAAGGTCCAGCGGACGAAGAAGGCCTCCCAGAAGGCGCTTTCGATCGTGGACGTGAAGGGCTATGTGAACATCGCCCTTCTTGGCGTGGACGCCCGGAGCATGGCCCAGAAGGACCTGAAGAACGGCAATACAGATGCCATCATTATCGTCAGCATTAATACGAAGACGAAGAAGGTAAACCTGATCTCCGTCTATCGGGACACCTACCTTCGGGTCACCGATACCGGCTACGGGAAGATCAACAGCGCCTTCCCGCTCGGCGGGGCGGACAACGCCATGAAGCGGCTGAATGAGGCCATGGACCTGGATATCAGCTCCTATGTTCTCTTCAACTTCAAGATGGTGGCCGATTTAGTCGATACCGTCGGCGGCATCGATGTGAACGTCACACAACAGGAGATCAGGGAACTGAACCACTATACCGGAGAGACAGCGCGCTACATCGGCAGGAGTTCCTACCGGCAGGTCAAGGCGCCGGGCAAACAGCACCTGGACGGGACCCAGGCGGTCGCCTACGGCAGGATCCGAAAGGGCGTGGGCGATGACTTTAAACGGACGGACCGGATGCGGGAAGTGATCCGGCTGGTGACGGCCAAGCTGAAGAAGATGAGCCTGACCAAGCTCATGAAGGTGGCGGATGTCTGTCTGCCCCAGTGTCAGACCAACCTGTCGAACGACGACATGATCGGCCTGGCCCAGCGGCTGTCCAAGCTGGAGTTCGAGAAGAGCACCGGCTTCCCCTATAAGGTGGGGACCGGCACGGTGAGCGGGATCTCCTACGTCTTCCCCTCCAATCTGGCGGTGGATGTGAAGAAGCTTCATCAGGAGATGTTCGGCCAGGAAGACTTCCAGGTGTCTCAAACGGTGCAGACCATCGGAAACCAGGCGGCCTATATGGCTTCCCGGGCGAGGTATTGACGTATTGACGGCCGGTGACGTATTGACGGCCGGGCGGTCCCGGGACAGCCGCGGTGGAACAGCGGGACTTTCTTATCTCTGTGAAAGAGGAAATCATTATGAGTGAGTACCGATACAGCTATGGACCCGGGTCAGGCGCCCGGCAGCATACCCGTGCCGCCGGGCGGGCAGTGGCCGCCCAGACCCCCGCAGGGGGGGCTGGGAAGCTCCTTCAGCCCGCCCCCGAAAAAAAGAAAAAAGTGGCTGATCCCCCTGATCATCGTCCTGGTCCTGGCCTGCGTCGTCACGGCCGTGGTGGTGGTCAGCCGGATCATGAGCCGGTCCATCTCCCGGAATAACCAGGGCCAGTATGTTCTGTCCGACGATTCCCAGCTGAACTTCCGCTCACCTTACATCGGCGAAATCCACATCGAGAGTGAGATCTCGAAGGAGGGAGGAACCGGCGCGAAGGACTACCGTCACCAGTTCCTGATGGACCTGGTGGACCAGATGGAAAACGACAGCCAGAACCGGGGCATCCTGATCTATATGGACACGCCGGGGGGCGACGTTTATCCTACGGATGAGTTTTACCTTAAGCTCATGGAATATAAAGAGAAGACCGGCCGGCCCATCTACACCTACATGGCGTCCGAGGCGGCATCCGGCGGCTACTACATCGCCAGCGCTTCGGATAAGATCTTCGCCAACCGGAACTGCTGGACCGGGTCCATCGGGGTCTACATGGGGACCATCTACGACACCACCGGGCTCCTGGAGAAGCTGGGCGTGAAGACGGTGACCATCCACAGCGGGAAGAACAAGCTGATGGGGCATCCCACCGAGAAGCTGACGAAGGAGCAGCAGGCCATCCTCCAGAGCGTGATCGACGAGGCCTATAACCAGTTCGTGGGCGTCGTGGCGAAGGGACGCGGCCTGCCCTTTGCTAAAGCGGAGGCGCTGGCGGATGGCCGGATCTACACCGCCGCTCAGGCGCAGAGGATCGGCCTGGTGGACCAGGTGGGCAGCCTGGCCGACTGCAAGAAGGCCATGCAGGCCGAGAAAGCCGCGCAGGGAGCCCAGGTGAAGGATATGATCCATGAGGAGAACACCGCCAGTCTGAGCAGTCTGGCGGGGCTCCTGGGAAAGAGTCTGAAGAAGGACCAGAATGACTCGAAGGTCTCCGAGGTGAAGGAGCTGGTCGAAATGAACGGGAAGGTGGACATCCAGTACATGTCCTTCTTCCGGAAATAAACGGACTGACCGCGGCGGAGGGACTGTCAAGAATATTTACTTGACAAAGGCCTCCCGACAGGCTATACTGCTGGAGTGTCAAGCTGATCGCCTTGACAGCCGCCTTCTCAGGCGGCGGCCAGGGCAGGCAAAAGCAGGAAGCAGCGCGGGAGGCATCATGAATGACATCGCGAAGGAGAGCCTGCTGTTCGACCAGTACGGCTCTCTTTTGACAGAGAAGAAGCAGAATGTCATGCGTCTCTATCATGAGGAGAACCTGACCCTCTCGGAGATCGCCGAGCAGGAGGGGATCTCCCGGGCGGCGGTCTTCAGTTCCCTGAAGTCGGCGGAGCGGCAGCTGGCGGCCTATGAGGACCGGCTGGGCCTGGTGGCCCTGCGGACGGAGAACGAGGCCAGGCTGGCGGAGATCCGGCGGCTGGCCCAGGGGCTGGAGCGGGACCTTGCCGGTCAGGGCGACGGCCGTCCGGAGGAAATCATCCGGCTGGTGGACGCGCTGAACGGGGAGTAAGGAGGAAGAATGGCTTTCGAGAGTCTTTCGGATAAACTTCAGAATGTCTTCTCCGGCCTGAAGGGGAAGGGCGTCCTGACTGAGCAGGACATCGACGCCGCCCTTCGAGAGGTCAAGCTGGCTCTGCTGGAAGCGGACGTCAACTTCAAGGTGGTGAAGGAGTTCATCGCCCAGGTGAGAGAGAAGTGTCTCGGGGAAGAAGTCATGAAGAGCCTGACGCCTTCCCAGCAGGTCATTAAGATCGTGAACGACGAACTGGTGGACCTGATGGGCGGCGCCGGGACCAAGCTCACCTATTCTCCCAGCGGCTTCACGACCATCATGATGGCCGGCCTCCAGGGCACTGGTAAGACCACGACCTGCGGCAAGCTGGCGGCCTGGCTGAAGCAGAACGGGAAGAAGCCCATGCTGGCGGCCTGCGACGTCTACAGGCCCGCGGCCATCGATCAGCTGGAGGTGGTCGCGAAGGCGGTGAAGACCCCGGTCTACCTGGATCGGTCTGAGAAGGACCCGGTGAGGATCGCGTCCGCCGCCCGGGAAGAGGCCGAGAAGAAGGGCTGTAATGTCCTGATCATCGATACGGCCGGCCGGCTTCAGATCGATGACGCCCTCATGGAGGAGCTTTCCCGGATGCGGAAGGCGGTCAAGCCCCATCAGGTCCTCCTGGTGGTGGACGCCCTGACGGGCCAGGACGCGGTGAACGCGGCCCGCGGCTTTAATGAGCGGCTGGGCATCGACGGCATCGTAATGACGAAGATGGACGGCGACAGCCGGGGCGGCGCGGCGCTGTCCGCGAAGAAGGTGACCGGGAAACCGATCCTCTTCATGGGCACCGGTGAGAAGTACGATGCCCTGGAACCCTTCCACCCCGACCGGATGGCTTCCAGGATCCTGGGCATGGGCGATATGCTGAGCCTGATCGAGAGCGCTCAGCAGGCCTATGATGAAGAGCAGGCCAGCCGGATGGAGGAACGGCTCCGGAAGAACCAGTTCACCCTGGATGACTTCCTGGATCAGATGGGTCAGGTCCGGAAGATGGGCGGCCTGGGGAAGGTGATCGGCATGCTGCCTGGCCTCCGGAACGCGGGCGTCAACCAGGACATGATCGACAGCGGCGAGGCGGAGTTCCGCCAGATGGAGGTCATCATCCACTCCATGACGAAGGCGGAGAGGAATGATCCCTCTCTTCTGAACGCCAGCCGGAGGAAGCGGATCGCGGCGGGTTCCGGAACGTCGGTCCAGCAGGTCAACAGCCTGATCCGGAAATATAATGACGCGAAGAAAATGATCAAACAGTTCACGAAGCCGGGCGCGCTGAAACGGAACAGTATGTTCCGCGGGCTCGGGCTCTAAATAGAAATCATCCAAGAGAATACGAAGGAGAAAGAGAAATGGTTAAGATCAGACTGAAGAGAATGGGTGCCCATAAGAAGCCGTTCTACCGGATTGTGGTGGCGGATTCCAGAAACGCGAGAAACGGCCGCTTCATCGATGAGATCGGCTACTTCAATCCCATGGTCGAGCCGAACGACGTGAAGATCGACGCTGAGAAGGCGAAGGACTGGATGGGGAAGGGCGCTCAGCCCACGGAGAGAGTCCGCACTCTGCTGAAGAACGCCGGCGTGATCGACTGAGAGAAACGAAGGTGGATACGATGACGGAATTGGTAGAGACCATTGCCAAGGCACTGGTGGATGATCCGAGTCAGGTCGTAGTGACCGGCGGCTCTGACGCCAGCGGCGAGGTCCTGCGGCTCCAGGTCGCCGAGAGCGACATGGGCAAGGTCATCGGGAAAAAGGGCAGGATCGCGAAAGCCCTTCGAACGGTGGTGAAAGCCGCTGCGGCCAAGCAGAATAAGAATGTTTCCGTGGAGATCGTCTCCGGAGACGAGGCCGGCGCAGAGCCGGCGGCGGAGACGGAGCCGGAGGAGCCGGCATCTGCCGAGGAAGAATGACACGGGGGCGTACCTGAGGGTGCGCCTTTTCTATTAGCGGGCGGCCGCCCGTGATGGCGGCGCCTGGGCCGGAACGGAGGTCCGCAATGAAGAGGGAAGATAAGGTGCTGATCGGGAAGATCACCTCGGCCAGCGGCCTCCGGGGCGAGGTCCGGATCTACTGCTATGCCGCCCGGAAGGAACGGTTCGCCGAACTGGAGGAAGTGTTCCTGGGGGATGAGGCCCGCAGGGTGGATGGCTGCCGCTACCAGAAGAACATGGTGATCCTTAAGCTGGAGGGGGTCGACAGCCGGGATCAGGCTGAACGGCTCCGGGGCGCGGAGGTGTTTATGGCCGCCTCCGACCTGCCGGCGCTGGAGCCGGGCGAGTATTACATCCGGGATCTCTTAGGCGCCCGGGTGGTCCGGGAGGACGGAAGTCCGGTGGGGTCCCTGAAGGACGTCCTGACTGACCGGCCTCAGGACCTGTTCGTGGTCGCCCGGCCGGCGGGCGGTGACCTGCTGATTCCGAACCTTCCGGTCTTCATCAGGGACATCGACCCGCGGGAAGGCCTGATCACCGTTTCGCTGATCGAAGGCATGGAGGAGCTGTGAGGGGTCTATGAACGTCGATATTCTGACTTTGTTCCCGGACATGTTCGCGCCCCTGTCCATGAGCATGATCGGACGGGCACAGCAGAAGGGCCTCCTCCACGTGAACGTCGTGAACATCCGGGACTACAGTACGGAAAAAAGAAGCCGGACGGACGATGCGCCCTTCGGCGGGGGGCCGGGCATGCTCATGATGGCCCAGCCCATTTTCGATTGTCTGGAGGCTCTGGATGGGGCTCACAAAAAACTGATCTACATGTCTCCCCGGGGCAGGGTCATAGATCGGGCGGTCCTGGAAGACCTGGTCCGGGAGGAGGATCTGCTCATCCTCTGCGGCCACTATGAGGGAGTGGATCAGCGGGTCCTGGACGCCTGGGACTTCACGGAGCTGTCCATCGGAGATTATGTTCTGACCGGGGGCGAGCTCCCGGCCATGGTCCTGGTGGACGCGGCGGCCCGGCTGATCCCCGGGGTCCTGTCCAGCCGGGAAGGGGCCCTGGGCGAGTCGGTGTATTCCGGTCTTCTGGAGTATCCGCAGTATACCCAGCCCCGGGATTTTCGGGGCCGGAAGGTCCCGGAGGTTCTCCTGAGCGGGGACCATGGGAAGGTGGATGCGTGGCGGCTGGAACAGGCCCTGCGGATCACGAAGGAGAAGCGCCCGGCGCTTTTTGAAGAATACGTGAAGAACAGAGAAGGTTTAGACAAAGATACGGATAAACTGATAGAGTACAATATTGTTCGCAAAAGTGAATAGTAGAAAAGCCATTGAGGCTCGTGTAAAATGATTAGCGACCAAACTTCTCAT
>CACZTH010000003.1 GCA_902784035.1 uncultured Eubacteriales bacterium | reverse complement strand
TGAGAAGTTTGGTCGCTAATCATTTTACACGAGCCTCAATGGCTTTTCTACTATTCACTTTTGCGAACAATATTGTACTCTATCGGACTGCCTTGAGGTATAATTTTTTATGGACTCAAAATTACACACAGAGTATAGCAGATTTACTCCCGGGTGACAACTCGTCTTCTTAACAGAATCTCCTCTCACCGGGCGGTCATCCCGCGGTGTAACCGGACAGGTTCAGGACCCCTTCCTTCCCCATGTTCACGGTCCCATAGTCTGTCACGGCCAGGATCTGGTAGCTCACCTGCTTCTGTCCGGAGCAGTCCAGACCATTGTTTTCCGCGGTCCAGCTCCCGTCTTCTTCTTTCCTGGCGACCAGCCAGGTGTGGACATACCTGCCCTGCTCATCATAATACCAGACGCGGACCTTCATTCCCCGGATACGCTTCGTGTCCCGGGTCAGTTCAGGCAGGCGGAAGCTGAAGTGGCTGCCGTCACGGACGGATATCTTCCCCTTATAGGCGGCGTAATCCGCGACGATCTTCTCCGCCTCCGGATCGATCGACTCCAGCTTCTTCAGATAGCTGGAAGTCTTGGACAGCTCCGCCTTCTCCTCCTCCAGCCCGTATTTCTCCGTGAGCGTCTCTGTTTTCGAGAAGAGATCTGTCCCCAGGCCCAGCCGGTCGCCGGGGATCTTCACACCTAATGCGGCCAGGGTCGTCGGGAACAGGTCATAGGTGGTGAAGGCCCGCTTCTTCGCGGGATCCTTCACCTGGACGGCTGGATTGATGACGCAGGTATAGGTCTTTCGAACGGCACCCTGCTTCATCTTCTTCGCGATCGCCGGCGCCATGGAGGGATGATCCCCGGTGATTACGATGGTCGTATCCTTATAGAAATCCTGCTGGCGGATCCAGTCGATGAAGGCGCTGACCTGCTTCGAGGAGCAGGCCAGGGCGTTCCCATACTGGAAGCCATAGGTGGTCGGGCACGCGGAGCACCGGTAGCCATTCGACGCGTGGGTATCCACGGTCAGCATGGTATAGCTGAAGGGCTCCCCCTCCGCGGCCATCTTCGAGATCCGGCTCTTCGCGAACTCGAAGAGCTTCTGGTCCTCATAGCCCCAGAAGACCTTATAATCCTGCGGGAGGAGGCCAGCGTCCTTCGCCGCGTTCAGGTCCAGGAACTGGCTGGACCCATGGTTGCTGAACCAGAGCCTCCGACCGCCGAAGGAAACGTCGGACCCGCACTGAAACAGCTGCTGATAGCCCGCGTCCTTCAGAATATCCCCCAGAGCGGTCAGCTTAGGGAAGAAGGAACTCATGCTGCTCATGGCATTGTCATCCGCGGCCGTCTTCAGCGGCAGTCCCGCCGTCGTAGCCACGATCCCGCCCATGGTCCAGGTCGAGCCCGGCATGGCGTAGCCGCCGTTCAGCTTCTTGTCAGATCCGGAGAAATCCTCATTCTCCTTCGCCAGCCGGGTCAGCTCCGGGATATAGTTCACCTTCGAGCTGCCTCCGTTCTCATAGCTGGAGAAGGAACTCTCCATGGACTCGAGATAGATGAAGATCAGGTTCCGCTTCTTCTCCGGAAAGGTCAGCCGGACAGATGACGGGTCCACATAATTCTTCTGGTAGAAATCTGTTTCGCTGCGAAGCCCCTTCAGATAAGTGACCAGCTCCACCTGGTCCGCGAACACGGTCCCTGTGGTCAGGACCAAAAGCAGACTGCAGACGATCCCGATCTTCAAAAACCTGCGGAACCAGGGTCGATGAAAAATCCGTAAAATCAGAACGATCTCTATAGCAAGCAGGATCAAAGCCGGAGCCAGGGCCTTCTGAACGTAATCCTTAATCAGGCCGTCCCCGGTCCCCTCCAGCGGAGAGGTGAGCTGCACGACGATTTCCTGCATGTCCAGACCCGCGAAATGAGCCCGCATCCACAGATATGATAATAATGCCAGTACAGCGAAGCAGCTGATGAAGATCAAAAAAACAGAAAGGAGCCAGCTGTGTTTCCCGCCGGCCCTGCCCTTCTTTGGCGCTGACGTTCTATTCATAGTAAACCCTTCAGGCGCCTCCCCGCTTACAGATTCTGGCTGTCTCTCCGACATGGGAAAGATAGAGTACAATATTGTTCGCAAAAGTGAATAGTAGAAAAGCCATTGAGGCTCGTGTAAAATGATTAGCGACCAAACTTCTCAT
>CACZTH010000002.1 GCA_902784035.1 uncultured Eubacteriales bacterium | reverse complement strand
GGAACGGATCCTGGAAATAGGGGCCGATGAGGCCCAGAACATGCGCCATATCATACATGATCGTGGCCGGGATCTTCTGCTCGTCGACAAAGGCCCGGATCTCCCTCACGGGTTCATGATAGAGCACCATGCTCTTCCCGAAGATGATGAGCTCCGGCCGGTACTGGTCGATGAGCTTCTTCGTCTCCTCCACATCGATCTTATAAGGGTTATCCGGGCAGACCGGAAAGTTCACCACCGCGGACTTCTCCGTCACCGGATCCACACCGATGAAGTCATGGAGCGCGCCCATCGGCTGGGCAGACAGGTGGCCGCCCCGGATGATATGGTTGTTCATCACGGGCCCCAGGCGCTTCGGTGTATGCTTGCGATCCAGGCGGTTCTTCCAGTCCATGAGCGCGGAATAGACTGCCGTATTCGCCATCTGGCCGCTCGTCACGCGGGTCTCCACCTCTTCACAGCCCAGATACGACTTCATCTGCTCCACCAGGAGCTGCTCGACCTCATCGATGAACTTCGTCCCCTGATAATAGAAGACGTCCACGTCATAGAAGGACTTGACCTTCTTATGCTCCGCGTATCTGCCGGAGGGGTCCAGCGAGGAGAGGAGCCTCACCGCCTCGCTCGGCGTATTCTCCGAAGGGATCAGGTTCACGCACCTTGACTGCCGCCATTCATGGTTGTCCAGCGCCTTCTTCAGGAGCGTGACGCCCCTGCTCTCATAGGAGCCGCCCTCCTCCTCCAGGCCATCCTCTTCGTACCCGTACAGAATCGGCCTGGCGAACGGCGGCGCGTCCACCCTAATATGGTAGGGCGGGATCGCCGCCTTCACCCGCTTGCCGCGGATGTCGACTTCTACGACGTCATCCACCAGAACGTCCGACTTCAGATACGCCAGACCGATCGCCCTTCTCCCGACGTCCGTCAGGATCTTCGTTTCCAGGCCGGCGCCCTCGCTCTTATAGTAGGGCACCACCGTGCCGCTGGTCACCCAGCCGATCATCTCGTCCCCGCGGTAAACCTCCATGCCGGCGCGCATGACGCCCCTGCCGGTCAGCGTGATCGGCGTGATCCTCTTCGGCAGGACGCTGAGATCACTGAAATCACGATTTTCGATTCTCTGATACGCCTCGAACTCCTTCGCGAGCGCCTCGCGCCCGATGAAATCGCCCTTCAGATCCGAGAAGCTGACCGAGAACTTCGCGAGCGGAACCGCGTAGATGGGGATCTCCTTCCCCTCGTGATCCGCGCCGAACTCATCGCCATACAGGGGAAATCCCGCCTCCAGCCGGAGCGTATCCCTGGCGCCGAGCCCCGCCGGCCTGGCGCCCAGCTCGATCAGCCGGTTCCACAGCCAGACGACGTCCCCCCGCTTCACGAAGATCTCGTATCCCAGCGGCTCGCCTGTGTAGCCGGTCTTCGCGATCTTCGCCGCCCGTCCTTCCAGCGTCAGCGAATTCAGCGCGTTCTTCACCGGCTCCGTCGGCTGAACGCCGCCCGTCAGGATCATCAGGACCTTCTTACTCTCCGGGCCCTGGAGCGCGATGGACGACCACGACTCCGTGATGTCTCTCATGACGCAGTCATATCCGCCGATCATCGCCGACAGGTGGTCCCAGTCCTTCCGCGTATTCGCCGCGTTGACGACGAGAAGGTAACGATCTTCTTCGAATTCATACACATAGGCATCGTCGACCGCCCCGCCTGTCTCCGTGGGAATGATCGTATACTGCGCCTGATCGAGCTCCAGCGCCGCCACATTACTCGTCAGCACATGCTGAAGAAAGGCAAGGCGGTCCGGCCCTTCTATGAGGAACCGCCCCATGTGTGACACATCGAAGACGCTGCAGTGGCTCCGCGTATAGAGATGCTCCGCGATGATCCCGTCCGGATACTGGATCGGCATGTCCCAGCCGCCGAAATCGACCATCTTCGCGCCCTCCGCCACATGCGTCTCATACAGCGGCGTCCGCTTGATTTCGCTCATCTGATAACCTCCTGTTGAAGCAGTGACTCCTCTGCCGGGGCCGGAGCATCCACGCGGGCGATACACCCGGATACGCGCAGGCGCCTCCTGCCCTTAGGTAGGACAAAAAAGACACAGAAACCGTCCCTGGTCCCTGTGCCTTCGTCATATACCTGAGAGATTCCTCTCCCTTACCGAACCCCGGGGCAATCCCATGCCCGCCGGCTCCTCCGGAAGAGTTGCACCGTTGGTGTGCGCCCGAAGCCGCACTTCTCCGAAGCTTCGTCCCAGTTCGATCCTTTTACCTGAGAGTTTCCGCCTACCCCTTCGGTTCCATATCATGATATCCTCCGCAGCCATGCCGCGCGCGCTTCCCGCCGGATACCAATCGTACAGCCTCTCTCGAACTGATCATCCGAAATGAAGAAAAAGAGACTTCTAACATTTCCGAAGCCTCTCTGCTCTTCTGCTATTCAATTTTAACTTATCTGTATATTACAACATCTTCCCGCGTTTTGTCAATCACCATCTGTGTTCGTCAACTAGAAAGTGAGCCACGCGCTGACTTGATTTTGAGCCGGGAGTTTGACAGTTACAATCGGATAAAATCGCTGTAAGCCTTGAAACGGCTTCTTTTTTTGTCAAATTTTTGGGATTTTGT
>CACZTH010000001.1 GCA_902784035.1 uncultured Eubacteriales bacterium | reverse complement strand
TTGACTGGGGGTCAAGAGGCCGTGGGTTCAAGTCCCGCCACTCGGACCAGCTGAAACCACTGAGATTCTAACGATCTCGGTGGTTTTTTGTTGCCTTTTTTCTTCTTCGCCGCCTTTTCGCGGGACATCACAGGCGGTCAGCCAGATCGGCAATCCCATTCGTAAGAAGCTCGCCTGTCAGCTCGATAACCCGTTCAAGGGGGATCTTTTTCCCATCCGCCACCCATTGGCGGTACATATCATTCGAGCTCTTTGTCAAAAAGATATTAATGATATTCTGCTCCTCCTGCGGATAGCCCGCATAAGGATTGAATCTCGCGCGGTTATGCCGCATCAGCGTGACACGAAGCGTCCTGTCAAAGAAATCCTGGTATTCAGGGGCGCACATGAGTCTCTCCACATAGGGCTCCGCCTGGCTGAAATATTCGAAAAATACCCGATTTACCTCTTTCATGGGCATATCCGGCGAAATGGCGTCGATCTTATCGTAATAGGCGGTGGCAATATCCTGAATCATATCTTCAAAGAGCGCTTCCAGACAGGTATAGTGCAGATAAAAGGTCTTCCGGTGAATCTGGGCACGTTCCGCGAGTTCCTTGACCTGAATCTCAGAAGGGCTCATCTCCATGATCATCTCTTTCAGCGCATTCTTTATGGCTGCCCGCGTCTTCCGTACACGCAGGTCGGTTCTTCTGCTCTCGTCCATTAACGACTCCCCTAATGAGAATATCCATTTTCCGGAATGTGTGGCATAAACACCACATCTGAAACAATGGCAATTGAGTAATATCTATAACTACAATATAGTATCCACAGAAGGATAAATCAACACGAGGATATTTTATGAATACCGTTAACAACCGGATTTTTCTATCGAGGGCGGCTGGATAAAGATGTTTTTTCATGACCACAGGGAATCCGATCATCTATTCTGGGCAACAGTAATTGCCCGGATCTCTTCAGAGATAATGGAACGCATCCGGAAATTTCCTGATAATATTTGTCTCAGAATTGAGGTTGATGTATTCACCGGTACCGGGGGGTACGGAAGTTACATTTTATAAAGTTGAATAAGGAGTGTGGAATATGAAAGAGAAGATTGTGCAGACAGCAGGCAGAGATAACCTTTCAGACTTTGCCCCGGATTTTGCCCGCTACAATGATGACATCCTCTTCGGGGAGGTCTGGAACAATGACGCGATCGATCTGAAGACCAAGAGTACAATCGTCATCTCGGTCTTCATGGGACGGGGCCTGGCAGACAGCTCCCTGAAATATCATCTGATGACCGCGAAAAAGAACGGCATCACCAGAGAGGAGATCGCGGCCATCATCACACACGCCGCCTTCTATGCCGGCTGGCCCATGGGCTGGGCCGTGTTCAACATGGCGAAGGAAGTATGGGCAGATGAAGAATCAGCTTTGACAGAGAAAGAAAAATTCCAGAAAGAAATCATGTTCGCGATCGGAGAACCGAATGACGCCTACGCGAAATATTTTATCGGGCAGTCGTATCTTTCGTGTGTTTCAGATGAACAGATCCCCGTTCATAATGTGACATTTGAGCCGGGATGCCGGAATAACTGGCACATCCATCACGCGGATAAGGGCGGCGGTCAGATGCTGATCTGCGTCGGCGGCTGTGGCTGGTATCAGGAAGAAGGAAAACCTGCCCGGGCATTGAAGCCGGGTGACGTAGTCAATATCGCTCCGGGAGCGAAGCACTGGCACGGGGCGCGGAAAGACAGCTGGTTTGCCCATCTTTCCGTGGCAGTTCCCGGAGAGAACGCTTCTACGGAGTGGCTGGAACCGGTGACAGAGGAGGAATATGCGAAGCTGTAAGGGGTACCATAATCTTTGATGAAACGTATGAAGGCATGAAAGATGCGGTCTCCGCGAACAAACCATTCGCGCGGGCCGCTCTTTTTTCGTTTCCGATTCTTCTACTTTCATGACGAATTTCAACGTCATTTCTCTCCCGCCACACTTCCACCCACCCTTCCCCCGCCGTTGACAGATCCATCACCTGTCCGCCACTGACGCCTCCTATCATGGAAGAACAAAAAGCAGGACCGGGCCGCCGCCCGGTCAGAATATCCGGTCAGTCACACGGGCCGCTGGCAGGCCCGGGAAAGGACAGGGCATGACCATGCAGGATACTTGGAATCAGGAGAAGACGGCCGCCGCCCCAGCGGGCAGCGCGTCAGACGGCATTCACCCTTATCATATCAGCCGCGCCATCGGCCGCGCGGACAGAGGCGCCTCTTCCAGCATCTACGGGCGCCGGTTACCGGAAATGCAGGCGGTCATGGAGACCGTCCTCGCCCAGATCGAAGCTCTGCGGTCCCAGGGCCGGAAAACAGACCAGGATCCGGTGGAACACCTCCTCTTCCGACTGAAGACCGAGGAGAGTATGCGGGAGAAGTGCCGGCGGCGGGGCCTGCCGGAAACAGAAACGTCCGCCCTGTCGGTCCTGACCGACGCCATCGGAATCCGGGCTGTCTGCCCCTTCCTCAGGGACGTCTATACCATCCGGGACTGGCTGATCGGGACCTCTGGCTTCAACCTGGTCCAGGAGAAGGATTACATTAAGAAAGCCAAGCCCAACGGCTACAGGAGCCTTCACCTGATCCTCAGGGTACAGGGCTATTTCGTAGAGGTCCAGCTCCGGACCATCTCCATGGACACCTGGGCAGCCCTCGAACATCAGATGCGGTATAAGAAGGATACCATCGGAAACTCAGACCTGGTCGCCAGGGAACTGAAGCGGTGCGCTGATGAGCTGGCCGCCACCGATGTGGCCATGCAGACCATGCGGGACCTCATCCGGGGGACAGGAGGCCTGGTTTCCCCAGACCGCGCGGACAAGCAGGAGGAGGCGGACCTGGCGGCGGAGGATCGTCTGATCCCGGCCCGCCTGACGGAGGCAGGACAGCACGGGCCGATCGACCGGATGCCGCTGAAAGGAGACAGACATGAAGTTATTGGTCGCTGAGGACACCGTCGACCTGAACCGGGTCATCTGCGCCATGCTGGATTATGAAGGCTACCAGACAGATTCCGCTTATGACGGCGGCCAGGCCCTGGACCTCCTCCGAACAGAGGTCTATGACGGGGTTATCCTGGATATCATGATGCCGGTCATGTCCGGGCTGGAGGTCCTGGAGAAGCTCCGGTCTGAGGGTAATGACACGCCTGTCCTGCTATTGACCGCCCGGTCTGAGGTAGACGACCGGGTAGCTGGCCTGGACGCCGGCGCGAATGACTACCTGGCCAAACCCTTCGCCATGAAGGAGCTCTTCGCCCGGGTGCGGGCCATGCTCCGGACCCAGGCAGCACGGCGGACCGACCTGACCTACCGGGACCTCCGGCTGAACGGTGAGGACCTGTCCATGACGGCGTCGAATTCCGTCGCGCTCTCTCCCCGGGAGTTCGAACTCATGAACCAGCTGATCCGGAGCCAGGGGCGGCCGCTGGAAACAGACCGCCTGCTGGAACGCCTCTGGCAGAATGAGCCTGACGCCGCTCCGGCCGACGTCCGCCTTTATATTTCTTTCCTGCGGGCCAAACTGGCCTCCGTCGATTCAGCCGTCACCATCGCAGGCGGCGAGGAGGGGCCTTACAGCCTGGTCTGACGCTGGACATGATCCCTGCCCCGATCCCGAAAGGAGGAAATCTTGGATACCCGCGAAATTGAACGGATGAAGAAGCGGTCTGTCCGGATCTCCCTCCTGGCGGTTGCCGTGGTCATGCTGTTCCTCGGGGGGCTGATCTTCGCGGGTCAGATTCTTTCTGTCCGCTATCAGATTAACAGCACCCTCAGCTACATCGTCAGCCAGGAAGGGAAGGCTCAGAGCAGCGGAAGCAGCTCATCCGCAGCTGCCGCCGACACGGACCTGGCGAACGACCGGCTGAAACGGCTGTCCAAGCCTTTTTTCGGCTTCAATCCCTTCTACCTGGAGCGCCTCCGGACGGCGCCCTACTTCACAGTGACCAGGTCCTCGGACGGGAAGATCTCCCTCTGGATGTCCCGTGACGGGTTGATCGGGAAAACGAACGCGAAGGAGCTGGCTGAGAAGCTCCTGAAGGCGGGAAAGTCGAAGGGCCGCTACGACTTTTATTTCTACCAGATCCGCCGGCAGAAGGACGGCGGCTGGTTCATCGCCTGTATCGATTATCAGGAGGGCATCTACAACCTTCTCCGACTTCTGGTCTGGTGGTTCGCCGCCCTGGCCGCCGGTCTCCTCCTGACCTGGCTCATCTCCAGGAGCCTGGCGGACCGGATGGTCCGCCCCATGGTCGAGAACAGCCGGCGTCAGAGCCAGTTTATCACCAACGCCAGCCACGAGCTGAAGACGCCCATCGCCGTGATCCGGTCCAACACCGAGCTCCTCGAGATGACCAGCGGGCCCACGCCCTGGACCACCTCTACCCTCCAGCAGGTGGACCGGCTCAGCGCCCTGGTCCAGGATCTGGTCCTGATCGCCCGGTCCCAGGAACAGGAGACAGGCAGGACCGCTGTAGATACAGACATCTCTCAGGCGGTCATGGAAGCCGCCGCTCCATTTCGTTCGGTCGCGGAGACCCGCCAGGAAGCGCTTCTCCTGAACATCACACCCAACATCCGCTTGACCGCGGACGGAGACAGCATCCGGACGCTGACCTCGGTCCTGATGGACAACGCTCTGAAATACTGCGACCCGGGCGGCCAGGTCAGCCTGACCCTGGCTCCCGGCCGGCAGGCCGGCACCGCGGCGCTGACCGTGTCCAACGACTTCGCGGGGGGGGCCGGCGCCGACCTGCCCCGCTTCTTCGAACGCTTCTACCGGGCGGACCAGGCCCACCACACCGAGGCCGGAGACCAGACAGGCTTCGGGATCGGCCTCTCCCTGGCCCAGAACATCGCCAGCCTCTACGGCGGGGAGCTGACCTGCGACTGGCGGGACGGCGTCATCAGCTTCCGCTGTCAGCTCCATTCTCTGGAACCGATGAAGTGAGAATGCCCGCGCTCCGCTTATCCTCTGGCGGCCGCCCGCGGGCAGGTATATAATGGACGAGACAGAAGAGACCGCTCCGCCGAACAGGGAAATCTGCCTGCCGGCGGGCAGACCGGACGGCCGGCTGGCCGGAAGGCGCAGAAACAGAAAGGATATTCAGGCAATGATCTCGCTCACGTCAGATTATGAAGAGGGTGCCCATCCCCGGATCCTCCACCGGCTGGAGGCCGTTAACCTGGTCAAGCAGCCGGGGTACGGGACGGACACGATCACAGATTCGGCGGCGGCCCGGATCCGGGCCGCCTGTGCCTGCCCGGAGGCGGAGGTCCGCTTTCTGATCGGCGGAACCCAGACGAACGCCGTGGTCATCGGAGCCCTTCTGGCCCCTTATGAGGGCGTCCTGGCCGCGGGCACCGGTCATGTGGCGGTCCATGAGGCAGGCGCCATCGAGGCGGGCGGCCATAAGGTCCTGACCCTGCCGGGAGAAGCCGGGAAGCTGAGCGCGGCATCGGTGGAGGACTTTTGTCATACCTTCGAAACTGACGGAAACCGGGACCACATGGTCCATCCCGGCATGGTCTACCTCTCCCAGCCCACGGAATACGGAACGCTCTACAGACTGGAAGAACTGAAGTCCATGCGGGCGGTCTGCGACCGCCACGGACTCCGGCTCTACGTGGACGGCGCCCGGCTGGCCTATGCCCTGGCCTGCCCGGCCAACGACGTCTCCCTTCCCGACCTGGCCAGACTGACCGACGCCTTCTACATCGGCGGGACCAAGTGCGGAGCCCTGTTCGGGGAGGCCGTGGTCGTGCCGGATCCTGCCCTGATCCCCCATTTCTTTACCATCATTAAGCAGCGGGGCGCGCTCCTGGCGAAGGGCTGGCTGCTGGGCGTCCAATTCGATGAGCTTTTCCGGGACGACCTCTATCTCCGGATCGGCGCGCCCGCCCTGGCCGCTGCCGACCTGATCCGCGCCGCCCTCGAGAAGGCAGGGATTCCTACCGCGATTAACTCCCCGACCAATCAGATCTTCCCGATCCTGGAGGACACCCGCCTGTCCAGCCTGGACAGGGTAGTCGAAGGCTCCTTCTGGGAGAAACCGGACCCGGAGCATACTGTGATCCGCCTGGCCACCAGCTGGGCTACGCCCCTTTCCGACGCCCAGACCCTGGCGGACCTTTTGTAATAGAAGACACCTTTCCCCAGATAACGGGACCGCCGGCCCTCTCCATTGGAGAAGACCGGCGGTCTCGCATTTATCAGGGATCTATCAATAGGAGTGCGTGTTATTCAACATCCTTCAGGGCTTCCAGATCTTCCTCACCGGTCCGGACCTTCACGACCTTCGCGACGTTGTAGACGAAGATCTTGCCGTCGCCGATATGACCGGTGTACAGGGCCTTCTTGGCGGTCTCGATCACGTCGTCCACAGGAATGGAGCCCACGATGACTTCCACCTTCACCTTCGGGAGCAGGGTGGAGTCGACCACGGCGCCTCTGTAACGCTCAGTGGAGCCCTTCTCAATGCCGGAGCCCATGACCTGATACATGGTCATGCCCGTCACGCCCAGTTCATTCAGCGCCCGCTTCAGGGTATCGAACTTGGCCAGGCGGCAGACGATGGAAACCTTATGCATACCGGAAGAGACCTCCGGAGCGGGTTCGGGCTCCCGGACCACCTTCACGGCCGCGTCCACCTTCGCCGGGGAAGCTTCCTCGTAGGACTCGCCGCCCAGGTCGGTGTTTTCGTTCACATCCATCTCCATGTCGGTGACATCGGTGATGGCGAAGCCGGAGTAGGCGGAAGCCAGGCCGTGCTCATGGATGTCCAGGCCGTCGATCTCGACCTGCTCAGGAACACGAAGGCCGATGGTCTTATCGATAATCTTGAAGGCGATGAACATGACGACCAGAACGTAGAGGGCTACGCTGGCGAAGCCCAGCGCCTGGATGCCCAGCTGCTTGAAGCCGCCGCCGTAGAAGAGGCCCTTGCCCACGCCGTCGCCGCCGTCGCAGAAGAGGCCGACGGCCAGGGTGCCCCAGATGCCGTTCACCATGTGGACAGACACGGCGCCCACAGGATCATCGATCTTAACTACGTTATCGAAGAATTCCACGCTCAGGACCACGATGATGCCAGCCACGAAGCCGATCCAGAAGGCGCCGAAGGTGGTAACGCAGTCGCAGGGAGCGGTGATGGCGACCAGACCGGCCAGAGCCGCGTTCATGGTCATGGAAACATCAGGCTTACCGTAACGGATCCAGGTGAAGATCATGGTCACCACGGTGGCGACAGCGGCAGCCAGGTTGGTGTTCACGAAGACCAGGCCAGCGACCGTCGCTGCTTCGTCGGAATCCATTGCGACGGTGGAGCCGCCGTTGAAACCGAACCAGCAGAACCAGAGAATGAAGACGCCCAGGGCTACAGCGGTCATGTTGTGGCCGGGAATGGCGCGGGCCTTTCCGAACCGGTCATACTTGCCGATACGGGGGCCAAGCATCCAGGCGCCCAGGCAGGCGATCACGCCGCCGACCATATGGACACAGGTGGAACCGGCGAAATCATGGAAGCCCAGAGTGGACAGCCATCCGCCGCCCCAGATCCAGTGGCCGGAAATCGGATAAACGAACAGAGAAATAATTGCGGAATAAACACAATATGCTTTGAAATTCGTCCGCTCAGCCATGGACCCGGATACGATCGTAGCGGCTGTCGCGCAGAAGACGGTCTGGAAGATCACATAGGCCCACAGAGGAATGTTCTGCGGGACCACACTGTTCGCCGCGGTGTAGGTGCCGCGGATCATGGGATCCAGACTTCCGACGATGGCGCCCGTACCGCCGAACATAATTCCGAAGCCGAACAGCCAGAAGCAGGGCGTCCCGATACAGAAGTCCATCATGTTCTTCATCAGGATGTTGCCGGTGTTTTTTGCTCGCGTCAGGCCCGACTCACATAAGGCGAAGCCTGCCTGCATGAAGTACACGAGCGCCGCGGCGATCAGTACCCATGCAACAGTTGGCATGTCGAATTTCATTTTCTCACCATCACTTTCACTCTTCACGACGAAGAAAACAAAAGGCGCCGTCCGCGGGGGGGGATGCGGAACAGCGCCTTTGCTGCGAATAATAAAAGAAAAAAGGCATTCCGGGTGGGTTCCGGAACGCCTTCGTTCTTTATGTGCACATTATATTTTCAACGTAGGCAATTGTCAATGCTTTCACAGATTGGTGGGCGTTTGCACTATTTACACAGTTTTTCTCTGACTTTTCTGTACGTTCACACAATTGTCTCTCTGGAAGGACGAAATCCGCCCGCCAGATGTGCTCCATCCATCAATAATTCTCCGCCTTCACCTCGAAGTAGGCCTGGGGATGCTTGCAGGCCGGGCAGACCTTCGGGGCTTCCTTCCCCTTCACGGTGTAGCCGCAGTTGGCGCATACCCAGACGGTCTCTTCTTCCTTCTTGAAGACCTCTTCCTTCTGAACGTTCTCGGCCAGCTTCCGGTAGCGCTTCTCGTGCTCCGCCTCTACCTGGGCCACCTTCTCCATCTGTGCCGCGATCTCGGGGAAGCCCTCCTCCCGGGCCGTCTCCGCGAACTCCTTATACATGGTCGTCCACTCATAATTCTCGCCGGCCGCCGCGTCCAGGAGGTTCTCCTCCGTGGTGCCGATGCCGTGGAAATACTTGAACCAGAGCTTGGCGTGCTCCTTCTCGTTCGCCGCGGTCTCCTCGAAGATCTTCTGGATCTGGACGAAACCGTCCTTCTTGGCCTGAGAGGCATAGTAGGTATACTTATTTCTCGCCTCGGACTCGCCCGCGAAAGCGGCCTTCAGATTCTCCAGCGTCTTCGTTCCTTTCAGATCTTTCATGATGTTTTCTCCTCTTCTCTGCTGATGGCGATATGTTGATCATTCAATGAGTGACAAAAGTTTCCCCGCTGGTTCGGCCGTTCCTGAGGCAGTCCGGGCATCGTCCATGGAACACCGCCGTCCTGACCTCCACCTCCGCGTCCTCGACGCCGAAGGCTTTCTGGACATCGTCCCGCAGCCTCTCCAGCTCTCCACCCCTTCGGAGCTCCAGATCCATGATCCGGCCGCAGCTGTCACAGAGCAGGTGCGCGTGCTTCTCGGTGCGTCCGTCGAAGTGGTCCGCCTGGTCGTCCGTCCGAACGACACCGGCTTCCCCCAGCTCGACCAGCGTTTTCAGGTTCCGGTAAACTGTCGCGATGCCGATCTCCGGCATCACCTTCCGGGCTTCCTCATAGACCTGCTCCGCTGTGGGATGGGTACCCGCCGCCTTCAAGATCTTCCGAACCAACTCCCGCTGCTTCGAATGTCTCATGCGACTGTTTTCTCCTTTCACGATTATCCCGCCCGGCCGCCGCGCGGGCGCCGGTCTATACGCAATTGATAATCGTTATCATTAATATACCAGAAACCCATCAGATGTCAACCCGTTTTTTCCGAATTTTTTACAGCCCCGGCGCGGCCCGGTCAACGGCCGCGCTGGGGGGCCTGCCGCGCCCGGCGGGGGGCTCGGTCATCATTCGCCGCTTACCGGGCTTTCGCCGCGGCCTCCCTGGCCCGAGCGGCCAGGATCTCCTGTTTCTCCTCCAGCCGCTTCTCCCAGAGCTCATCCGCCTCCGGCCGCCAGGCCGCGGCGTAGGCGTCACAGCGGGCACAGAGATCTTCGGCGGATTCCGGCGCTTCCAGGTCAGTGGAATGAGCGCCGGTCTTCCCGACGATCTGCCGGAGCAGCTCAGGGTTCTCCAGCATGGGACAGGGCCGGAGATGGTTGTCATTAAAGGGCTGACCGTCATGGTAGGCCTGGAAAAGGGGCGACCTGAGGCCCTCCAGCAGGGTCTTCTCGTGGATATTGGAATCTGAATAATGAATGAAGACGCAGGGGTCCATGTCACCATTAGCGTTGATATGGAGGTAACGGCGGCCGCCGGCGATGCAGCCGCCCACGAATTCCCCGTCGTTCTGGAAGTCCATCCCGAAGAGAGCCTTCGTCCCCCGGTAGGCCCGGATCCGCCGGAAGATCTCCGCCCGCTGGTCCGGATTGGGCATGAGGGACGGCACGGCGTCCTTCCCGACCGGCATATAGTGGAAGTACCAGACAAAGGACGCCCCCCAGGCGATCATTTGGTCGTAGAACTCCTCGCTGATGATGCTGTCAAAGTTCTGGCTGGTATAGCAGCAGGAGATGCCGAAGGGGATCCGGCTCCGGTGGAGGCGTTCCATGGCCGCCACGGCCCGCCGGTAGACCCCGTCGCCCCGCCGGGCGTCAGTCGCCGCCTCGAAGCCTTCTACACTGATGACGGGGATGAAATTCGCCGCCCGGAGAATGTCGCTGACGAAGGCGTCGTCGATGAGCGTCCCGTTCGTGAAGCTCATGAAAATGCAGTCCTGGTGTTTCTCGCAGAGCCGGATCAGATCCTTCTTCCGAACCAGCGGCTCTCCGCCGGTGTAGATGTAGAAATAGACGCCCAGCTCCTTCCCCTGCTCGATGACGCTGTCCATGTCTTCGAAGGTCAGGTTCAGCCGGTTCCCGTATTCCGCCGCCCAGCAGCCGGTGCAGTGAAGGTTGCAGGCGCTGGTGGGATCCATCAGGATGGCGTAGGGGGTGTTGCACTGGTACTTCTCCCGCAGCGCTTCCCGCTTCCCGCTTCCCGCCAGGGACGCGTTCAGGAAGAAGTTGGTGAAGGCCTTCTCCAGGATTTTCTGGTCGGTGTCCCGGAGGACCCGGACGGCTAAGGCCCGCCAGTTGGAGTCCGGGTTATCGATCACCTCCCGGCGGAAATATTCCCGCTGGACCTTCAGACTGTCCCCGGCGAACCGGTCCACCCAGTCCATCAGCTTGCCCAGGTTTTGCTCCGGGTCCTTCTGCAGATAACGAAGGGCCACATTAATCCCGGCCCTCTTCAGCATGTCTGTCGCGCCTGCCATTTCGATTCCCTCTCTTTCCGTTTCCTGCTCCGCGCCTCTGGCCCACACCCCGCGGATGGACCTCTTTACAAAACGCTCCTCCCGTGCTATGGTTAGAACACGGATGTTACAATAGTAACGTAACGATTGTAATGTCCATGTTTCTTATTATTATCCCACTTTTTTGACCAAAGGTCAACTATTCGCGCGATCTCTGGCAGCGCGCACCATCCACGGCAGCAGCCGCCGGTCGAGACGATTTCCGTCGAAAAAGCGATGGACCGCCAGTCAGGTCGATTTCCGTCGAAAAAGCGATGTACCGCCAGTCAGGTCAATTTTCGTCGAAAAAGCGATGGACCGTCGCTCGAGTCAATTTTTGTAAAAAAAAGAAAGGGAAGCCCATGCTCGAGAAGGATCCCCTCCGCCTGCAGCGGATGTCAAACATCGAAGCCAATCAAATCACCAGGGAGGCCCTGCGCGCCACGCTTATGGCGCTCATGGAGGAGAAGGACTTCCAGTCCATCACCATTTCTGAGCTGGTGGCCGCGGCAGGCGTATCCCGGCAGGCCTTTTATCGGAATTACAAGTCGAAGGAAGCCATCGTCCTGGAAGTGGAACAGTCCCTGCTGACCACCTTCCGAGACTCCCTCCATGATCCGAAATACCTGAACAGCCTCCCGCTCTGGTTCCACGACTTCTTCCAGTTCCTGGCGGAGAACGAGAAGACGCTGTCCGCCCTCTTCCGCTCCGGTCAGGAGGACGTGCTGTTCGAGCAGCTTTCTTCCATGATGGGGAACGTGGTGACGGAAGGGACCGGGACCGGGGCCGGCGACCGCCACTATCGCCAGCTCGGGGTCTTCGGCGCCTTCCGGTACATCGCCGCCGACTGGCTCCAGAGCGGCATGCCGGAGTCACCCGAGGATATGGCCCGCGTCTGCGCTGACTTTTTCCAGCCCTTCATCGGGACAGATGCCCTGCCCTTAGGCGGCTCGCGGCGCCCGGAGGGCACGGATGAAGGGATCCGCCATTATCCCGCGTTTCCCAGGAACGGCAGATAGCTGATGAATTTCCGTACAGCAGGCGTAAGCTGCCCGCGGTCCTTCATAGCCAGGCCAATCTGGCGATAATAGGGTGTGATCAGGGAGCGGACCTCGATGTTATACGGAATGCGCCGCAGGATCAGGTCCGGCAGGATACTGATGCCGAGCCCCTTCTCCACCATGGCCATGATCGCGAAATCCTCCCATGTGGTGACACGAATGTCCGGACGCGCGCGGCACTGCTCAAGCAGGTCGGAAACCTCGGTTTTCCCGCCGTGCTCAAGCAGCAGAAATGGCTGACCGTTCAGATCTTCCGGGGCAATGGCTTCTTTCCCCGCAAGCGGGTGCCCCTTCGGAAGCACCACTTTATATTCGTCCTTCGCGAGCAGAATCTCGTCAAAATCCGGCCGGGCGGGGAGAGACAGAAAGCCGCAGTCCACACGGCCCTCACTGATCCATTGCTCCACTTCTCTGTAATCTCCCAGCAATATTTCACATTCAATGCCAGGATAATCCCCGCGGAATCTGGAAAGCACATCGGGAAGCCAGTTGATGGCGGGACTCGAAAAGGTGCCTATGCGGACAGTGCCGCACTCCAGTCCATTCAGCCGGCCGATCTGCTCTTCCAACTCGTCATAATCGCGCAGCATCCTGCGAAGAAACGGCATGATCTGCTCGCCGGCAGCAGTGAGGCGAACACCGCTTTTCGAGCGCTCCAGCAGAACCATGCCCCAGTCTTTCTCCAGATCGGCAACCATTTTGCTGACGGAGGACTGCGCGTAATCCAGGTCCCGCGCCGCCAGGGTGAAGCTGCCCTTTTCCGTTGTTTTCACGAACGCAAGATACTTCAGCAGTGGATTGTCCATTTTATTCATTCCTTTTTTCGATTTTAATCATCTATATTATTCTCTTTATCAATTCTAAAATCCATAATATGCTATTCCAGGAACGATTGCAATGCGCCAGACTGCTAAGAAAAAGGATGTCCATGTTATTGAAGAAGAGCTCTTACGAAATAGATATGCTGCACGGGCCGCTCACTGGAAAGCTGCTGCGCTTTACACTTCCCATCGCGCTTTCCAGCATGATCCAGCAGCTGTTCAACGCGGCAGACACCGCTGTCGTCGGATATTTTCGGGAATGCCGGCGCACTGGCGGCGGTCGGGATAAATACAGAGATCATCGCGCTGATCGTCTCTCTTTCCTCCGGTCTGTCCCTCGGCGTCAATGTCCTGATCGCGGACAGGATTGGAAGGCAGAAAAAAGATGATCTGCCGTCTGTCATTAGGACGGCGGTGATTCTCGCGGTTCTGACCGGCCTGGTCGGTCTGGCCGCGGGCTTCTTCGCCGCGGCTCCGCTGCTGCGCCTGATCCGGACACCGGAAGAGATCATGGCGCCCGCCGTCCAGTATCTGAGAATTTACCTGATCGGATATCCGCTCCTTCTGATCTACGATTTCGGTTCTGCCGCGATGCGGGCCCGCGGCAACAGCCGCTATCCCTTCGCCGCGCTGGTGATCTCGGGGCTGGCGAATGTAGCGCTGAATCTGTTCTTCGTCATCGTTCTTGGAATGGGCGTCGCCGGCGTCGCGCTGGCCACCGATATCTCTACCGCGCTCGCGGCGCTGATGGTGCTGCGGAGACTGGCGGATGATCCTCTGTTTCGTCTGAAGACGCGCGTGTCCGGATTGAATGTCAAATCCACTTCTCCATTACGCTCAGATACCGCTCAGGCATTTTCCACGCGGACAGTCCGGAAAATCCTGGAAACAGGAATCCCCTCGGCTCTGCAGGGGGCTGTCTTCTGCTTCGCGAACATCTTCGTCCAGGCGTCCATCAATCGGTTCGGAGAAACCGCGATCGCCGGCAGTACGATCGCCATGAACTTCGAATACTTCACATACTACATCATCACGGCATTCGGGCAGACAGCGACCACATTTACCGGTCAGAACTTCGCCGCGGGGGCCTGTTCCAGGTGCCGGCAGATTCACAGGCGGTGCCTCTCGCTGGCGGCCGTGTGCAGCTCGATCCCGATTTTCGCGATTGTTCTGCTGCGCGGACCCCTCTCCGACCTGTTCACACAGGACGCGGCGGTGGTTGGGAGCGCCAGCGTGCGCATTCTTCGCATCCTGCTGTTCGAGCCGATCTGCAACCTATATGAGATTCCCGCGGGGGTTCTGCGGGGAAGCGGCCACATCCTCTGGATCTGTACCGTATTCCGCCTTCGCCCGGCGCTTACGACCCTGTATCACGCCTTCCCATTGTCGTGGGTGACCACGATTCTGCTTGTCGGTGTCGGATACCAGAGAATACAGCCGTTGAAGAGGGCCAATGCCCGTGACCGCGGCACGTGATGAGTGGTCGATATACGCCTGTCGTTAAGATCTTCGGCTTATCTTATCTCCCATATGGAGAGGCTGTACTCTGATCCAGCGGGCAGATCGGACAGCCTTCCTGCCTCATCCGCAGACCGTGTCCGCCCCGTCCGGGAAGACCGCGTCCAGGAGGGCGAGTCCTGTCCCGGTCCGGAAGAAGACCGTCTTCATATGGTGATAGCCAGGGACCAGGTATTTCCGCGGATTCTCGCCCGCGTTCACCAGAAAGTCCGCCTCCAGGAGCATCTGGTAGTCCGGACCGTCCACATGAGCGTAATCATGATGGCGGCTGACCACCCAGGTGACCCGGGCCCGCTCCTCAGGGGTCAGTCCGGTACCCGCCAGAAAAGAACTCAGGAGTTCCGCGCTCTCCGCCATCTGGTGGTCGCCGTGGGTATCGCCGTACTTCTCCCGGCAGAGGGGACAGGCGATGTCATGGGCGACGGCCTCTGCCTCCAGGAGGAGCTGGGTCTCCGGGTCCAGACCCTCTCCCCGGCCGATCCGGGCAGCGTAGGCGTGGACCTTCAGAAAGTGCGCGATATCCTCCTGGTTTCCCTGGTAGAAGCGGATCATCTTCAGGGTCAGATCGTCGACCAGAGCGGCCCGGTCAGCGGGCGTCCGCGCGGGCGCCTGAGCCAGGGCAGCCGCGGCCGCGCCGGGGGCGGAAGCCGCGGGTGACGCCGCCGACGTATGAGCCTGGCGGGCGGACAGTTCGGAAATATTCTTCATAGCTGCTTCCTCTCTTCTCCTCCTCAGAGCTTGGACAGGTCCTGTTCGTCAGGCAGGCCCCGTTTAACGGCCTCGATTCCGGTAAAGACCGACAGCGCGTAGGTGCCGGCGCCCAGGCGGAGGATATCCGTATCCGCCTTAAAGTGGGGGCTGTGCCAGGCGTAAACGCAGTCCTTCTCTTCGTTTCCGGTGCCCAGCCAATAGAAGTAAGCGGGTACGTGGCGCTCGAAAACAGAGAAGTCCTCACTGGCCGTGATGGGCTCCGGGTCGATGGGCTGAGCGCCGCAGCCCAGGACCGCCTCGCGGGCGGCGGGGACCAGCGCCGGCAGGTCATAGGTGAAGGGGTGGTCGTGAATATATTCCAGCTCTCCCTCGCAGCCGAAGGCGGCGGCGATCTCCTCTACCAGCGTCCGGAGCCGCTTCTCGATGAAGGCGCTGGTTTCAGACCGAAATGTCCGGACAGTGCCCGCCATCTCCACAGACTCGGGCGTCACATTACTGACCTGACTGCTGCCGGCGTTGACATAGCAGATAGAGAGAACAGCGGCGTCGAGAGGGCTCAGATTCCGGCTCACGATGGTCTGAGCCGCCAGGATGAAAGAGGAGGCCGCCACGATGGGATCCCGGTTCTTCTGAGGGATGCCGCCGTGGCCGCCCTTCCCGGTGATGGTAAGGTGGATCCGGTCTACGCCCGCCATGAGCGGGCCGGAATGGACGGACACTGTGCCCGATGGGATGAGAGGCTGGTTGTGAAGGCCGAAAAGGGCGTCCACACGGGGGTTGTCCAGGACCCCCCTGTCCAGCATATAGCGGGACCCGGTGACGGCTTCCTCCCCGGGCTCGAAAATGAACTTCACGGACCCGTGGATCTGATCCCGCAGCCGGGACAGGATGGCCGCGGCGCCGAGCAGACAGGTCATGTGCACGTCATGGCCGCAGGCGTGCATGATGCCGTCGTTCTTCGATGGAAAAGGACTGGTGGACGCCTCCTGGATAGGAAGGGCGTCGATGTCCGCTCTGAGACCGATGCAGGGGCCGTCCTCCCCGCCCCGGAGCAGACCGACCACGCCGGTATCCGCGCCGATATCCAGGACCTCGACCCCCATATCCAGCAGCTTCTTCTTAATGTACCTGGTGGTCTCGACCTCCTGAAAGCTGAGCTCCGGATGCTGGTGGAGATAGCGGAAGGCGGCCTGGAAGGCAGGCTCCAGTTCTTTCATCCTCTCCCGGACCTCCCGCTTCACCGCCTCAGGCACCACATTTCCCGCGGGCGCTTTCTCGTTCCCCGCTCTGCCCGCCATCTGTTTCATGCCTGCTGATATCCTGCTCACGTCGCTTCTCCTTCCCCGCCGCGCCCGCGCCGGGCGCCGCGTTCTTATTATTTTACCACAGGTCGGATGGGCGAAACACCCGGGCTTTCCAGGACGCGGCGACAGGACAGAGCCCCGCGCCCCTCCCATCCCGCCGATCCGAGGGGCTCGGGGCGGACCGGACCGAAAAATCACCGCGCCGCTCTCCTGTTTTCTGTATTATACTTCTGATAGAAACGGTTGTTTTCAGAAGGGAGGAGTCCTTGCCCAACACACATCGCACTGACCAGCCCGCCGGCCCCGGGCTTTCGAAGGAGGCAGAGGACCGGCTCCGGGACCTGAAGGACGCCGCGGAACGGAAGGCCGCCGGCGTCATCCGGAAGACCGCCCAGCTTCAGTTTTATTTGTTAAAATTCGCCTTTCGGATCGCCATCTTCCTGTCTGTCTTCATCCTCTACCTGACTCACCGGGCGGCGCTGATCCACTTCATGCAGGAGCCCTTCTTCGGGAAAATCTCGCCCTTTCATTTCCTGTGGGCCCTCTTCATGGCCCTGATGATCATCCACCTGATCCCCAGCAACCGGCTGACCATGGCCATTCGAAAGGCCCAGTCGAGGACCTACCAGCCGGCGGAATACGAGGAGCTTGCCCTCCTCCGCCACGTCCAGCAGATGAATATCGGAGCCTGGAAGGTCCTGCTGGTCTGGCTCTCCTTCAACGCCATTTTCGCCGCCCTCTATCTGGCCGATGTCATCCAGGCCGGCGACCTGCTCATGCTGACCGTGTTTTATTACCTTTGTGACTACATCTGCATCCTGATCTACTGCCCCTTCCAGACCCTCCTGATGAAGAATAAATGCTGCGTCAACTGCCGTATCTACGACTGGGGCCACTTCATGATGTTCACCCCCATGCTGTTCATCAAGAACTTCTTCAGCTGGAGCCTCTTCTTCACGTCTCTGGTGGTGATGATCCACTGGGAGATCGTCTACGCCCGGCACCCTGAACGATTCTGGGAGGGGTCGAACGCCACCCTCCGCTGCGCCTCCTGTAAGGATGAGACCTGCCAGCTGAAACGGAGGCTGGCTGCCGCGGCTCACCGGCAGTGAATTTTCTCTGCGAAAAAAGGATTTCCATGATGGGCTATGAAGGTCGATCTGACCATGATAGATGGCCGCATCGAATACGAGAGGACAGAATCGGCGTAATTCGAAAACGCGCGCTGGCTCTCGGGAAGACAGTCCTTATTCTCTGTGTGTAATTCGGGGTTCGGGCAAAAAATATACCGAAAGGCAGTCTCCACGCGGGACTGCCTTTCGGTATACATGAACGCTCCGATGAAGAGGGGGCCATCCCCGAATCGCAAGGTTTCGGGACGGCCCTCTCATATTCTTTTCTTAATAGAGCTTGGCGCCGGCGGGGATGTGGTCGTCCACCAGCAGCAGGTGAAGTCGCTCCTGGCCCTCCTCGGTATGGACGGCGGAAATCAGCATGCCGCAGGAATCGATGCCCATCATCTTCCGGGGCGGCAGGTTGACGATGGCGATGGCCGTCTTCCCGATCAGATCCTGCGGCTTATAGTAAGCCTTAATGCCGGACAGAATGGTCCGGTCGACGCCAGTCCCGTCGTCCAGGGTGAAGCGAAGGAGCTTCTTACTCTTCGGGACCTCTTCGCAGTCTTTAATCTTCACGGCCCGGAAGTCGGATTTCGCGAAGGTCTCGAAGTCCACATACTCCTGGAAAAGGGGCTCGATCTCGACCTTCGAGAAATCGATGGGCGGGGCCGGCTGATCGTCTTCCGCTGGAGCCTTCCGTCCCTCCGGCTGAGCCGGCTGATCGTCCCCGGAGAAAGTCTTCGTCCCCTTCTCCGCGTCCAGCGGCTTCATGGTCGGGAAAAGCAGGACGTCCCGGATGGAGGGCTGGTCGGTGATCAGCATGATCATCCGGTCGATGCCGATGCCCAGACCGCCGGTCGGGGGCATGCCAACCTCGAGGGCGTTGACGAAATCCATGTCCATGGGATGGGCCTCGTCATCCAGACCCTCGTCCCGTTCCCGCTGCTGCTCGCGGAAACGCTCATACTGGTCGATCGGGTCATTCAGCTCGGAGAAGGCGTTTCCGATCTCCCAGCCGTTAATGTAGGCCTCGAAACGGCGGGTGATGCGGGGATCCTTCGGGTCCCGCTTGGCCAGGGGAGAGATCTCTACCGGGTGGCCCATCAGGAAGACAGGACCGTCCATCAGGCCCGGCGCGTCCTCGCAGTATTCCTCGAACATCTCCGCGATGATCTTTCCCCGGGTCCAGGGGGCCACGGTCTTCGGGTCCATCCCGTAGCCGATGGCTGCCTGGCGGGCCTCCTCGTCACCATCGATCTTATGGAAATCGATGCCGGTGACCTCTTTCACGGCGTCCGTCATGTCCAGCCGGCGCCAGGGCGGGGTCACGTCGAATTCCTTCCCCTGATAGTGGATGACCGGGGTCCCGTTCACCTCCATCTGGGATTTATAAACGATCTGCTCAGTGATGTCCATCATGTTCTCCAGGTTGCCATAAGCCATATAGCATTCCATGGAGGTATATTCCGGGTTGTGGCGCTGGTCCATGCCCTCGTTCCGGAAGGCCATGCCCAGCTCGTAGACCCGGTCCAGACCGCCTACGATGCAGCGCTTCAGGTAGAGCTCCGTGGCGATCCGAAGGTACATATCGATGTTCAGGGCGTTATGATGGGTGATGAAGGGCTTGGCCGCGGCGCCGCCCGCGATGGTCTGCAGGGTCGGGGTCGTGACCTCCATGAAGCCGTAGTCCTCCTCCAGGACCCGGCGGACCTCATGGGTGATGACCGCCCGCTTGCGGAAGGTCTCCCGCACGTCCTCATTCATGATCAGGTCCACATACCGCTGCCGGTAGCGGAGATCCGGGTCCTTCAGCCCGTTCCACTTCTCCGGCAGGACCTGAAGGGACTTGGTCAGGAGCTCCATGGCCTCGGTATGGATGGTGACCTCGCCGGTCTTCGTCTTGAAGACCTTCCCCTTCAGACCCACGATGTCGCCGATGTCATAGGTCTTAAACCACTTATATTCCTCGGCGCCGATGTCGTCCCGCTTCACATAGCACTGGATCCGGCCCTGCTTATCCTGCAGGTCGAAGAAAGCGGCCTTCCCCATGACTCTCTTACTCATGATCCGGCCGGACACGGACACTTCCACGTCCTCCATGGCCTCGAAATTCTCCCGGATGTCCCGGCTGTGGGCAGTGACGTCCCAGGTCTCCTTCAGGAAGGGATCCCGCCCCGCTTCCCGAAGCTCCTTCAGCTTCTCCCGCCGGATCTGCCGCTGCTCGTTCAGGTCCTCTCCCCAGGCGGACTCCGCCTGGCCGCTCTCCGCCTCGGTCTGTCCGCCCTGACGTTCCTTCTCCATCATCTCACTCATGCTGATCCCCTCTAAATCCTATTTCCGAATGTCCGTGATCTCATAGTGAAGCATCCCGTTCGGCACCTGAATCTCCACATTCTCGCCCATTTTCTTCCCCAGCAGGGCCCGGCCCACAGCGCTCTCATTCGAGATCTTGGCAGGCTCCGCGAAGGGGTCCGCCTCCGTGGAACCCACGATGACGAAATGCTTCTCGTCTCCGTGGTCCGTATCCTTCACGGTGACCGTCAGGCCCACGTTCACTGTGTCTCCGGTCACGTCCTCTTCATTGATGACGACCGCGCTCCGGATCATATTCTCCAGCTTCTGGATCCGCTCCTCCAGCTCAGCCTGCTCATTTTTCGCGGCGTCATATTCCGCGTTCTCAGACAGGTCGCCGTAGGAGATGGCCTCCTTCAGCCTTTCAGAAACCTCCTTCCGGCGGACGGAAACCAGCTCGTCCCGCTCCGCTTCCAGTTTCTCCAGGCCCTGTTTGGTTAAAATGACTTCATCTGCCATGGAAATCTATTCTCCTTTCAAGCACTCAATGCGCATTTTTTTATTATATGTGGACAAAAGCAGCTTTGTCAATCGGTCCGGCTGGCAATCGGTCCGCGCGGCACATCCGGCTGGCAATCGGCCCGCGCGGCAATCGATCCGCGCCCCTCCCTCAGCTCTGGCCCGCGAAAAATATCTGCGCTCGTGGTCCCTGTAGTGACAAGCGGAGACCTCAACCCTGGTCCACGTAATAATGTCCCACGTCCCGGGAACTGGTCACGTAGACCGCGGCCGCGTAGGTCAGCCGGAAGCGGAGGATGTCCCCCACCCGGATCTCCTGCCCCTGGTCCAGGGCGTCCTGGATATCCAGGAGGGTATGGTCGCTGGAGGCGCCCAGGACCCGGACCCCCGAAGCCTCCGGGAACAGTTCCCCCGGATCCCCGTAGTCTACCTTCCCCACAGCCAGGACCGCGTGACATCGGATCCCCCGGTCCTCATAGGCCTGCCGGTGGCCGAAGGCGTCTACCGTGATCGCCCCCTGGGGATAGGTCGGCTTCTCCCGAACTTCCACCACCTCCGCCTCCAGGGTGATGGCGTCCCGGTGCATGGGGCCCATGTCGACCCCGTGGAGGTCCGGCAGATCCCGGGCCATCAGGATGCCCTCCCCGATCCGGAGCTGGTTCACGCCCTCCGGCATGGTCCCGTCCAGGACCCGCATATAACTGGAGGTCGCGCCGCCGGACACCACTTCCAGGGGCCGGCCGATGGCCGCCTCTACCTCCTTCGCCTGAGCGCAGAGTTCCTCCATCTTCTCCCGCGTGGCGAGAACAGAGCCATAGCAGCCCAGGTTGGTCCCGATGCCGGTGAGGTGGAGGCCCGGGCAGTCCCGCTCCACCATGAGAGCGGCCTCGGTGAGCTCCTTTACTCCCCAGAAGCCCTCCCGCAGGTCGCCCAGGTCCGTCATGAGGAGGACCTGGTGGGTCTTCCCCTGAGCCCTGGCCGCCTGATCCAGAGCCCGGAGCACAGCCAGGTCGCTGTTCAGGGACCCATCGGCCACCTGGACCACTTCCTCGGCGTCGCTGAGCATGGGGATCCGGATCAGCCACAGGGGCAGGGAGATTCCCGCCGCCCGGAGGTCCGCCAGCTGGCCGATCCGACTGGAACCCAGGGATGAGCAGCCGCCCCGGACGAACTGGCTGGCGCAGCGGGGCAGGCCGTCACAGCCCTTCACGACGCCCATGACCTGGATGCCCATGGCGGCGCAGCGGCCCGTGACCATTTTCACGTTTTCTCTAAGATGCCCCAGGTCCAGCACGGCCCTGGGGTAGATCTGTTTCCGCATACTAATCGACTTTCCGGCCCGTCAGATAGACGAACCCATTCTCCGAGACCCGGCCGATGTCCCCGGTGTGGAACCAGCCGTTCTCCAGGACCTGCTCGGTCTTCTCCGGGTCATCCAGATACCCCCGCATGACCGTGGGGCCCTTCACGAGGATCTCGCCCTCCCCATTATAGCCGCGGCCGGCGGCCTTCATCCGGATGCCCGGCAGGATCTTCCCGCAGGAGGCAGGATCTGCCAGCTTCACGTCGTCGGGGTTCAGGGCGCAGAGGGCGGTGGTCTCGCTCATGCCGTAGCCCTGGATGGCCGGGATGCCCAGCTCGCTCAGGAAGGCCAGGACCTCCGGGCTGACGGCGCCGCCGCCGGAGATGATCAGGCGGATCTTCCCGCCCAGCCGCCGGAAGACGTGCTTCTCGAAGCCCTGCATCACGTTTACGTTGGCCCGGCTGGTCAGCCTGTTCAGAAGGGACAGACGGCGGAGCCGGCCTCCCTGGCCTTCGTTCTCGATGTCGGTCCGGATGTCATCACAGAGCTCCTTCAGGATCACCGGCTCCGCCAGGAAGATGGTGGGGGCCGTGGCGGTCATATCCTTCTCCAGGGTCAGGATGCCCTCGAAATTCGTGACCGCCGCTCCCTTATACAGGGGGAGGAGCAGGCCCATGCAGACCTGATAGAGGTTATTGGGCGGGATCACCGAGAAGACCGCGTCTTCCTGGGTGTAGCCGACCAGGGCCCCGCAGCCGATCAGGTCGGTCATCAGGGCCTTCTGGGTGACGGGCACGGCCTTCGCCCTGCCGGCCCGGCCGGAGGTAAAGAAGATGGCGCAGACGTCACTGCCCCGGACCTCGGCGTCCAGGAACTGCCGGTCGCCCTGGGCCGCCTGATTCTTCCCTTCTTCCACGAGCCCATGCCAGGAGAAGGTCCCGTCCTCCGCTTCTGTCCGCGGCCCCTCTCCCAGGGTCCGGGCTTCATCCTCGGGGCCGTAGGCGATGAGCATCTTCAGGTCCGTGTTCCCGGCGTCCCGGATGGCCTTCACCACCGGCGCGTACTTCTCGTCGTAGATCACGGCCTGGACCCCGGCACGCTTGAACTGGGCCTCGATGACCTCCCGCATCAGCAGGGGATCCACAGGCACCGCCGTGCCCAGACCGGAGGCCGCCGCCAGGAAGGAAATCTGGCTCTGGTAGCTGTTTCCGCCCAGGAGAGCCGTCCGGGTCCGGTAGAAGCCCCGGTTCATGAGGGCCGTGCCCAGGCCTTCCACATCGGCCATGGCCTGCTGGTAGGTCATGCGCACATAATCGCCACCCTGGAAGAAACGCTGCTGGAAGGCGGTCCGCTCCCGGAACAGCTCCCGGGACTCCGTGATCAGGTCCCGGACGTCTGTCACAGGCCGCAGGTCCTTATGGAGATAGCAGGGGTCATTCGACTGGGCGATCTCCTGGACGAACTCCTTCATTCTCTTCTTCTCCAGGCGCTTCAGGTCGTGATAATCCACGGCGCCATCGTCGGCCTTCGCCAGCTCGGCGCCGGACAGGCGGTTTCCGAACCGTTTAATCTTCCCGGTGGTGGTCTTAATGAACTCATGCTCCCGGACGCTGACCCGCTTGACCTGCTTGTAGGGCGGCATCAGCTCGTTCATCTCATCCACCAGGTCCTTATAGAAGTGGTAGATCTCGCTCCGGGTCATCTCCCCCTTCTGCTCCTTCAGAAGAGGATAGTTCGGGAAGATGTCGGCTGTGATCATGACATTCCCCACCCGGTCGTCCTGGACTCCGTGGACCACCACTTCCTGGATCAGGTCGCTCTTCAGAAGGACCTCCTCCACCTCCTCCGGGAAGATGTTCTTACCGCCCTTCGTGACGATGACCGTCTTCGACCTGCCGGTGATGTACAGAAAGCCGTCTTCATCGAAGCGGCCCAGGTCGCCGGTGTGGAGCCATCCGTCCTGGACGGCCTCCTCGGTAGCCTCTTCATTCTCATAGTAGCCCATCATGACACTGGGACTCTTCACGATGATCTCGCCGACGCCGTCCTCGTCCTGGTCGATGAGCCTGACCTTCGCCCCCTGGACGACCTGGCCGACCGTCCCGGCCTTCCGGTAGCGGTCCCGGTTCAGTGCGATGATGGGCGAGCATTCGCTCATGCCGTAGCCCTGGATCAGGGGGATGCCCATGGCCTCGAACTCCTCGATGATGAAGGGATCCGCCGCCGCGCCGCCCTCGATGAAGGCCTTAATGTCGCCGCCGAAGGCCTCGTGGACCGAAGCGAACATCCGCCTGACCAGGGCCGGGTTCCTGTAGAGCTTCATCCGCTTGGACAGATCGATCGCCCGGCGGAGCTTCTCTTCCTCCCCGTTTCGGCGGGCCGTCTTCAGCATGCCTTTATACAGCTTCTCGAAGACCAGGGGCACCCCCAGCATGACATTCGGATGGACCTCGGTCATGTTTTTCTGGATGTACTTCAGCCCCTCGCAGATGGCGATGGTCTTGCCCTGGTAGAAGGTAGTCCAGTAGTCACAGGTCATAGCATAGACATGGTGGGCCGGCAGGATGTTGAATACGATGCCCGGGTCAGGGATGTGGAAATAGGCTGACAGCTGCTGGACATTATAAGCCAGGTTCTGGTGGGACAGCATGACGCCCTTCGCCAGGCCCGTGGTGCCGGAGGTGAACAGGAGGGTGGACATCTGGTCCGGGTCGATTTCCCGTTCCATATAGCGGCCGTCTCCGGCGTCCAGCTTCTCCGCCCCTTCGCGGATCAGCTGGTGAAGGGAGAGAACCTTCTCCTCATGCTCCTCCAGGTCCATGGAGATAAACTGGCGGATGGCGGTGCCCTTCTCCATCAGGGGCTCCACCTTCGACCGCTCCTTCTCTGAGAAGACGATGGCCTCCATCTCGGACCGCTCGATCAGACCCAGGAGTTCGCCCTCCGGCAGGTTCTTATCCAGGGGAACGATGACGCCCACTCCTGCCACGACGGCATAATAGGTCAGAACCCAATCGTAACGGTTTTCCCCGATGACGCCGATCTTCTTATCCGCCAGGCCCAGGTCCAGAAGCCGGGTGCCCAGGCTCTGGATATCCCGGCCTACCTCTGTGTAAGTGATGGGGACGAACTTACCCGCCTCCTTATCCTTCACCAGATAGGCCGGATGATCTCCGAACATCTCCACGCTGGAGAAGAGCAGATCCTTCAGATCGGTCACCTTCCGGACAGGATAGTTGACCCCGTCGTATCTTTTACTGTTCATCTCGAATCCCCTTCCCTTTCACTGTCGTTCCTCGCGAAATGCTCCGAAAGACGCGGAACTGAACCGTCCCCGCGGCCGTTTCCCGGCCGCGCCCGACGCGGTTCTCAGAATCCGCGCGCCCCGGGGCCCTGACCGGAGACGCCGCTCCTCCGGGCGCCCGCCGGGCGGATTTCACCAGAAATGCTTACAGAAGGCCGAACTTAGCCGCCACCTTCCGGTGGGCCGGCATCTCCAGCCCGTATTTCTCACCCAGACGAACCGGCTCCATCAGCTGACCGTCCAGCTCACTGGCGCCGCCCTTCGCCACATCCCGCTGAAGCGAGGTGTCCGCGTCAGGATCCACATGGTCGGCGATGTCCAGGTTCTTCTCCACCAGGTCGAAGTCATAGGTGACGCCCATCTTCTCCGCCAGCTCCTTCACCTCACGGATCAGCTCTGTGTAGAAATCCCGGATCTCGCCGGGCTGCTGGACCGGGCCAGCGGGCACATCATAGTAGAGGCCGGCCGCCGCGATGCTGCTGACATAGGAGAACTTGCGGATGCAGTCGGCCAGGATCTGGTCAGACAGGACCGGCTTGGTCAGGCCGTGGTCCGTCATGGGCAGCAGGTCCTCGAGAATAGGCTCCAGGTCAGACCGGGGGATGGCCGGGTCCGCCGATCCGAACACGATCCTGGCCATGGGCCCCACGTGCCGGACCTGGCCGGGCTCGTCCCGCATGCCGACGATATAGGTACAGCCATCGATGACCTTCCGATCCTTCACATACTTCTTCACCAGGTCACCGGTGCAGATCCCGTTCATGAGCGGGATGATCACCGTGTCCGGGCCCGCCGCACCCTCCAGGAAGGGCGCGATGTCCGGCACCGAGTAGGTCTTCACCGTCAGAAAAATCACGTCCGGGTGTTCGCCCCGGGCCAGGTATTCCTCCGCCGAAGCGAAGTCGATGTTCCGGATGACCCGGGTCCCGCTGTCATCGGTGAAGGTCAGCCCCTTCTCCTTCATGGTATCCAGGTGGGCGCCCCGCGCGATGAGGGTCACATCCTTCCCATTCTCCGCGAAAATAGCCGCGTAGCTCGCTCCGACGCCGCCCGCGCCCGCGAATAAATACTTCATCATTCCCTCCTGTTAACTGCCTTTCGTTAGCTTCCGCAATGTCTTATTTTACCACAGGAAAGCCCTTCTGGTAAACAGCGGCGGACCGCCCCCTCTCGCGCCCGGCTTAGGCGAGCCGGGAGTTTGACAGTTACAATCGGATAAAATCGCTGTAAGCCTTGAAACGGCTTCTTTTTTTGTCAAATTTTTGGGATTTTGT